>JBILYS010000257.1:0-3654 GCA_044377625.1 Crocinitomicaceae bacterium | reverse complement strand
GTTAATTCTACTTTATCAGCTTCACCATTAGTTCGTTGATCAACCAATGTTCCCGTAACAATTTTAGAGGTTTGAGCCTGAATTGAAATTGAAAAAAGAAGTGCGAAAATTACAAAATGTAGTCTATTCATATAGTTGTTCAATTAATATAAAAACGAAAAGCTCCCAAAGTTAGCTAAAATCGGTATTTAAAAACAGCAAATATAATTTTTATTCCGGCGAGTAGTGTACCTTTTATTGTTCCTGATACTTTTGACACGCCAATTCTCTTTCTATAACTCACTGGAACCTCACAAAAATGGTGCTTTTTCTTTGCTGCTTTTATCTGCATTTCTATTGTCCATCCATATGTTTTGTCAGCCATATTAAGCGCGATTAATTTATCATAGCGAATTGCTCTAAAAGGACCTAAATCAGTGAATTTCGCTCCATAAAAAAGTCGAATTAATTTTGTTGCCAACCAATTGCCAAAACGTTGCTGAGGAAGTAATGAACCTTTTTCTCGTTTTCCTAAAACACGTGAGCCAATAACCATATCCATGTTTTGCTCAAGTATAGGTCTGATTAATTGCGCTATTTCCTCTGGATAATCAGAAAAATCACCGTCTAAAAAAACAATGATATCAATTGATGTATCTTTTAAATAATCCATTCCTTTTAAGCAAGCCCAACCATAGCCTTTTCTGTTTTCTGTTAGAACAATTGCACCGGCTAAATTGGCGATATTCACTGTATCGTCAGTTGAATTATTATTCACTACAATTATTGTTTCAACAAGGTTTTTTGGAATTGCTTCAATTACTTTCCCAATAGATTTCTCCTCATTGAATGCTGGAATAATAACTGCGATATTCATATTTTCTAAAAATAAGCATTTGAAGGTTGTGGTGTAAAAAATTAAAACTAATTTTAATAAAAAAAACATGAAACCACTTATTCTTGCATTGCTTATGCTCTGCCTATCAGGGTCTTTGATGGCTCAAAAAATGGTCAAATTGAAAGTGAATTGGCTTTACACCAATATTATAGAAGGATATGACCATAATTGTAAAACTAAAATATTTCTTGACGGTACTGAAATTGCTGAGTCTAATTCTGCTCCTGAATCTGTTAAAAGTGAATTAATTGTTGAAGTTGCGAAAGGCAGACATTATGTTCAGATTGTCAATTTAGCCTTATATGAGGGTGCTTGGGAGGAAGTTACGGTGGATAATAATTATTCGACTGATTCATTTTATGAAGACACTATTACTTTTAAGAAAAAGCCCGTAAGTGTTTCATTGGTTTTTGATATTTCAACAGGTTCTACCGAAGTGAAAGTAAAATAATTTACTCAAAACTTATTTGGCTGCAATGACCAATTATATTGAGTATAAGTGATTTTAGGATTTACCCAAATAGGAATTATTTGATTTCGTTTTAGGAGTTGAATAATTCCCGTTTCTCCATTAAAATCTTCTTCATACCATTTGAAAAGTTCGCTGATTTCGACTTCATTTTTTTCTGAATGATAAATGGAGGTGCTTTTCACAAATGATTTTTCGGCTATTGATAATTGTTGTTCAAGGTCATTTGGATCATAAAAAGCAATCGGAGGACAAGAATTTGCTCCACAATTTAATGCGAAGTGAATGCGATATTCTAGTTTGCTTGGACGTAAATTTTTTATTAGGCTTTCGTTCTTTTCTGCAGTCTGAAGTCTCAAAATATTATTTTCAATCGTGTTCAAACTCATTTCCTCTCGACCAATAGTGATGCTTTGATCTGCGAAGAAAGCTTTTTTATTTTTATATAAAGTTGAATCATTTGAAAGTTTATATTGAACCAATGCATTGTAACAGTTGAGCCAAAAAGCGATTTTTTGTTCGTTAGATTTTAAATCAGCGATCAGTTTGGAATTATCCAGGTTTTTTAGTGTATCAATAAAAGCATCTGTTTCATTTCCAGCTTTTTGTTGAAGTAAGAATTCTTGTGAAAAGGATATTAAATCTTTCGGATTTTTAAATTCATTTTCATTGTTACAACCAATAAATATGAGTGTAATTAAACTTATAATTGAAAATAGTTTTAGAAAAGTCATTCAAGTGTTTTAGTTAAAAATAAGCAAAAAAAAACTCTTGATTTTAAAGAACGAATCCTTTCTTATCAAGAGTTTAAATTAGTTTGATGGAGATTGAAATTATTTCCAAACACCCATTTTATTGAATTTTTCTATTCGATCATTGATTCGAACTTCAGGACTCAATACTTCTAATTCTTTAATATATTTTTTAATATTCTTTTTAACGATGGCAAACATTTCTTCTTGACTTCTATGAGCACCATTCAACGGTTCTTTGATTACTTCATCAACTAAACCATTATTTTTCATATCTGTTGAAGTCAATTTTAATGCGTCAGCAGCTCTTTCTTTATAATCCCAAGATCTCCATAAAATCGACGAACATGATTCTGGAGAAATAACAGAATACCAAGTATTTTCTAACATTACAACTTTATCGCCCACACCAATTCCTAAAGCTCCACCAGAAGCACCTTCTCCGATGATAATGCAAATCACAGGAACTTTCAAGCGCATCATTTCATAAATATTACGCGCAATCGCTTCACCTTGACCCCTTTCTTCCGCTTCTAGTCCTGGATAAGCTCCTGGGGTATCTATAAAAGTTACAATTGGTTTGTTGAATTTTTCAGCCATTTTCATCAAGCGCAAAGCTTTGCGGTATCCTTCAGGATTTGGCATCCCAAAGTTTCTGTATTGACGCATTTTTGTATTGATACCTTTTTGTTGACCAATAAACATTACAGTTTGATCATCAATTAATCCAAAACCACCAATCATCGCTTTGTCATCTTTTACACTGCGGTCGCCATGTAATTCCTGAAATTGATTGTCTGTTATTGCATTGATGTAAGCCAACGTATAAGGTCTGTCTGGATGACGCGATAATTGAACACGTTGCCAAGGAGTCAATCCAGAGAAAATTTCTTTTGTTTTATCAACAAGTACTTTTTCTAACTCATTGATTTTATCAGACATATCAACTTCCGTGCTCGCCCCAATTTCTTTGGTTTGCTCGATTTGTTCTTCTAATGCCTTAAGTGGCTCTTCGAAATCTAAATAAACTGACATAATTATTCATTTTTGAGAGGCGAAAGTTACGAAAATAGTTTAGTTCTTCTACTTTTGTTCTATGATATTATTTCCACCAGCGAAGATCAATCTTGGTTTGAATGTTTTACACAAACGTGCCGACAACTATCATGAATTGGATTCATGCATGCTGCCAATACCGTTTACGGATGTTTTGGAAATATTACCTGCAAAAGAGTTTTCGTTTGTTCAAACAGGAAATTCAATCCCAGGTTCTTTGGAAGATAACTTGTGTGTAAAAGCATATCGTTTGATGGTTGAAAAATTCACAATTCAGCCTGTTTATATTCATCTCCGGAAGGAAATCCCAATGGGAGCTGGATTAGGTGGTGGTTCTGCTGATGCTGCTTTTGTACTCAAAGGAATCAACGATTTATATCAATTGAACTGTTCAATCGAAGAACTTCAAGCGCTTGCTGCAACACTTGGCTCTGATTGCCCATTCTTTATAAGAAACGAAGCACAAATAGCAAAGGGTAGAGGAGAAGTCTTGTCTTCGT
>JBILYS010000256.1:0-3682 GCA_044377625.1 Crocinitomicaceae bacterium | reverse complement strand
GCCATCTAATTGGTATACCAAAAACTGAATTATTCGAACGCAACTTACTTACTTGTTCTTCTGTACCAAAAAATAAACTAATCTTTTTGGAAATTGCATAGTGTGTATTTATTCCAAATTGGATTTGATCATTTTCATACTTTGAGAACAAGCCACCTGCAGTATTCAAAAATGAAGAATCGGTATAATTTAATTTTCCAATTGAAGCATTTGAGAAAATTCTAAAGCTCCATTTATCATGAAATTGAGAATAACCTATTTGCAAACGATTATTTGCTGTTTGTAAGGTTTGAAAACTGTTATCACTGTACAAAATTACTGCTCCAGGCAATTCTTGATTGCTCCAGTCAGACCGAAAGCTCAATGACAGCAATCCCTTTTCAGCTATTCTGCATCCAAATGATAAACCGCCATAAGCATCTTGAAAATGATTGTTATAGCGTGTTCCAGAATAAGTTGTTTGACCATTTTGAAAGGAATATGGATAAATCCCATTAGCAAATCTGTACTTTCCAAAAGCACTGATAAACATTTTCTTGAGGCTAAATTTATATGCCAAATAGTTATCAAATTGACCGAAAGAACCCAGTTTCGAAGAAAATCGTACTTTGTGTTTTTCAGCTGAAAAGGTGTTTTCAAATGTTTCGATGTAAACAACACTTCCTGCAACTTGCGCTGATGTTGGAACCAAAACGCTTTTTTGTTCACCCGTCACCAAACTGATTGCTTCAATATTATCGCTTTGAATTTGACCAAGATTTATTTGTCCAGTTTGTGTATTGCTCATCGTAAAACCGTCTACAACAACACTTGTATGTTGACTACCTAATCCACGAACCGAAATCGTTTTCAATCCACCTAAACCTCCGTAAGATTTCACATAAATTCCAGCAAATTTCTGCAACAATTGTCCAACATCTTCAACATTCAATTCTAAAATAGTTGCTCTTTTAATTGTTGGAATTCTAGTCTTCAATATTCTAAGACTATCGGAAACGCTAATTTCTCGCAAATCTTTTTCAGTCAACTGCGCAAATGTCAGATGAGGAATCAGAAAAAATAATATATAAAAGTGCTTTTTCAACATGAAAGTGGGCAACCCGTAGATTACCCATTATTTCTTATTTGATTATTTTCTGTACTGCTTTTCCGTTTGAATTGACCAATTCTAGAAAGTAAATTCCAGCAGTTAATTCTTCTAAATCCAAGACAGAAGTGCCGAAATGATTTTCAGAAAGCATCGTTTTTCCATTGATATCCTTTAAAGTTAAGATCCCGTTTTCTCCTTTAACAGTTAACAAATCTTGAACTGGATTTGGATAAACATCAATTGATAAAATCGTGTTTTCATCAACTCCTTCAATTTGAGATTGGTAAAGATCATCAATCGCAAAGTAAGTTGGTGTATTAATTCCAAAAGCTCCTACATCCGATGATTCAATTCTAAAAGTTATTGAATAAGGTAAAATCCCAAAAGTTGATAAATCTACTTTGATCCAACTATCAATAATATAATCTTGTGAATTATCTGTAAACCTATAATCGGCTAAATAGACCTCAACAGAATCTTTAATACCACTGTATCCTTCAGCTATCACCCAAACTCTATAAAAATCTTCGCCATTTGTGCCATCAAGGGTTGTTCCATCGGCAGCATAAATAGAACCAAATTGTTTGCCATATGCATCGCCATCTCTCATGGAGATCGCAGCATAAGTTGTATTTGAAATATAAAATGAATCTATTGCTTGAGATGAATTTCCTTGAATGCTTCCTTCTGGATAATAAACTCCATAATTTTCTGAATTTCTTCCAAAACCAGGAAAAGCACTGTATTGATTTCCCCAACCAGCTGTTGTATTATCTGTCACATTTGAAATGGAAAAGCCATTCCAAGAACCCCAAGCGGCATCATAAACATTTGAGAACGTAAATCCTGCCATCGAAAAATTACTTGAACCAGCATAACCATTGTCATAGGTTTCTGGATTCAAAACAACATTTTCAAAATCAATAACTGTTTGAGCCGTCAAATTGCTACACACAAGGGCTGTAGCCACCAAAACATAAATCTTCTTCATTTTTTATATAAAATAGTTAATAAAAAAAGAAGAAATCAGTTAAGAGAAATAATACTCGCTTGTTTAGAACAGCGAACACTAATTCGGACTTTTATCTGAAGTCTTCATTAAAAAATGATTTGGGCAAGTATTCTGACTTTCACCAATCCTTCTCGTCTTCCCATCCGTTTTACGAACAGTGACATTTTGAGGGGATCTTACAGTGATTACAGCTGCAGATACAGTTCCGGATTCAAACCGGATTCCTTTTTATTCCACTAAGTGGTACCAAAAATCTTTGCGAAGATACTTAAAAATTTGGAATTCAGAATTCAAAAAAAGGGAAAAGGAAGAAGGTAAAAGTAATATGATTCAACGGAATCAGACTTTTTACTTTTTACTTTTTACTTTTTACCTTTTACTTTTTACTTTTTACTTTTTCATCCTTACCTTCCAATCTCCATGTATATTGAATCATAATCGTTCTAGGTGGTTCTATTTTCAATGGTCTAAGTGAATAATTTCTATTCAAAATATTCGTTCCAATAATTGCCAATTTATGTTGATCAGTTATTTTAAAGGAAAGTCGTGCATCAAAAATCCAATTACCAAAACGATGCGCATCGTAATAATCCATGTAGCGTAAATCTTGTAAGACAGCAACATCTTTTGTTAATTGCTCGAAATCTTTGATAATCGCATCCATGTTGATTATTTTACTGAAATATTTGGCACTTACACCAATTCCAAGTTTTTTGAAGAATGTAAATTCAATGTCTGCTTTTACGTTGTGCAAAAATCGGTATTTTAGTATCCCTTGTGTTGAATCTAAAGAGGTGGTATTATAACTAAAAACACGATTCAAAGAATCAATCGCATAAACATAATCAGGTGTTAGTGTTTTTGGAACGATATAATTGTAACCTGCCATAAAAACAACTTCTGATTTTTTAGAAATTTTTGCCATTCCTGTAAAAGATAAATCTAAACCTAAAACTCTAGAATTTCCAGTATTCAAAAACTTGAACCCAGCACTTGACCCAAGGGCTTGTGGAGTTGTTAACGGATGCCAAATCCCAAACATGTATTCAATGGTATTTTGATATTCCTGCCAAAATCCTGCTAAATCCAAATAACCTTGTAATTTACCAAATTTCAATCCTTGTTTAATTCCGACTTCTGCATTCCAACTACTTTCTGGTTTCAACTCAGGATTAGGGAAAACACCAAAATTTCCAACGCCTGTTTTAATGAACCGTTCTGTAATTGTCGGAAAACGATATCCCTGTCCATAAGATGCTCTTAAATAGGTTTCTTGATACAATTTTATACTTGTTCCAGCTCTAAATATTGGTTTCAAAGCCGTTACATTATTGTTCAATTGAAAATATTCTAACCTACCCCCAATTGATAAATTTATTGTTTTATTAATTTTATTTTCTAGTTGTGTATATGCTGAAACATTCAACATTTGATTATTCGGAGTACCTGAACCCGAGTAAATATTTGAATACGAATCAGTAAATGTTGTAGTTAAACCACCTATAAAATCTAGATTCCTCAATTGAGGATATGTTTTTTGGAACATATAATCTCCATATAATGTTGTTGCCTTATTAGAT
>JBILYS010000255.1:0-3687 GCA_044377625.1 Crocinitomicaceae bacterium | reverse complement strand
CCTGAGGTACTAAGATAATCTTGAGCCAAAGTTGTGCCATACTTTATAGCCAAATAACTATTTATTTTTTGTCTATCAGTTACCGAAACGGCAGTTGTATAACCTATAATTTCAGCTGCTGGACCTCGCCAATCTCTTGGATGACCAGCAAATGAAGTTGCAGGAATTTGGTCACTTTGACCGCCTAAAAACGCATTCAATGTTGTTGCCCCACCTGTTTGCGAAACAGCAGAAAGCATATGTTTTGTTGAAGAGTGATTAGAATTAGATAGAATATTTACGCCATTACGTTGCCAAGTGCTTGCGGCAGCACCTGTCCCAAAATCTACAATATCATAAGTTTCTAATAGGATTGAAGCAGAAGCACCATTTGCATCACCATGCCATGTACCATTTACGGGAGTATTAAAAGTTATACCTTGAACAGTTGCACAATGTGTATTTAACCGAGTAAGGTCATTTAATTGAAACATGAAGAAAATTGACCTATAATCAATACCTGCGATACCTGAATATCCATTTAAGCGTAAACATTGTCTATTCGCTGCAACCCCACCATCAAGTGTTCCAGCAGGCGCGATAAAATCAACATAAGGATTATAATTATACGTCGTGGCAGTATTATTCAAATTTGGAGCACCATTAATTAAAGTAGCAGTTCCGGATAAATTTTGATTTGACCATGCGGTAATTGGAGTTGTACCAGTTACACCAAGATCCGCTCTAACCCATGTTTCAAGCCCCGTTGAAACACCACCTGGAGAAAGAACAAGTGAAATTGGTCTATTTCCAGCAGGTGAGGTAATTGTTGGTATTTGCGCACCTCCAATGTTTATAGAAGTACACCTAGCATCTACTACATTTCCGACAATCGCAGCAGGGTTAATGTCATAAGCTAACCAAAAATAATTGGTGCCTGTAGCTAAAACCTGGGAACCATTAACGCTGAAATTTGCAATTGTAGGAATAGTTCCACCGAATAACGTTGTTGTTGCAAAAGTGCCACTAGTTCCTGTATAATAAATTTTTGCAGTTGACAAGTTAATGTCACTTATTGCTGTTGTTCCATTTGCATTTACGGTAAATTGGGTTGCAGTAAGAGGTGATGTTGCACCTGAAGTGACAATTTGAATTCCGATTACTTGTTGATTATTTGCCCCTGCACCAACAGAACTTATAACGCTTTGGGTCGTAGTTGACGAAGTGTACGTCATTGGCACTGCTGGAATAGACAAATTTGTATTTCTACAAGCAGATGCAGTGCCGCATGCAGCATTCGTATGAACGTGTAAATAAAAAGTACCATTTGCGGTAGCAGTCCAATTCAACGGAGTAACACCTGAAGCAACAACAGCACCTCCCGGAGCTCCTTGTCGGATGGTTATGAAATCCGTTCCAATAGAACTAGTTGCTATAAAACTCGTCCCATTTACAACATTGTTAATTGTGTTGTATTCACCTGCAAATGCACAACTAACACCAGCAGGTAACACATTAGCATTAATAGTACCGAAAGCCGAAACAGCAGTGCATTGTGCTGATGTATAATTTACAAAAACTATTTGAAATAAAAGAAAGCTAAAAATAGCAGTTTTGAAAAGGTTCATTTTTAAATAGAATTAGGTTTTGAATGCACAAAAGTCCCACATCTATTCATATTTTTTTTAAAAAAGAGCGTTAATTTTCGTTAGCGATGAGTTGGTTATTACAAATAAAACATTAGTTAACATATATTAATTTCTTGATTTTTAATGATTTAATAATTTAATAACGTTAGCTAATGATAAATTTCATTCAAATAATCAAAAAGAGTAATTCCTTCTTTTAATTCCAGTTTATTCTTGATTTTATTCTTTAGAACACGGATGGATCCATCACTTTGACCATGAATAGAACCAATTTCTTTTGCGGACATGTTCAATCGGAAATAACAGCAATATTCCAAGTCTGTTTTTGAAAGTGAAGGGTGTAGAATAAAGAGTTTGGATTTAAATTTTTTCACAATATCATCCGTTTCAATTTTATTAAAAAGTAATTTCTTATCTACATTCATAAGATTCGAAACACTTATTTGTAATTCTTTTAACACTGATTCTGTATCAATATTTTTCTTTCGTTTCAATTCATTAATTTTCGATAAAAAAACTTTCTCTGTTTCTTTTTTAATATTCAAATTCATAGCAAGATTGACGATTTTTTCTTCTTGAATTTTGTTTTCATTTTCAAGTATTTTATTTCTATTTTCTTGCAAACGGTTGTTTTGCGCTTCAATTAACTGGTCCTTTTTCTGGTTTTTCTTTTTACTTCTATTTAGAGAAAAACCAATTATCACAATCAGTGAACTAATAAAAATAGCTGTTATAGATATAAATTGAAAAAATCTTTTTTCAATATTTGCATTTTTCACTTTTAATTCTTGTGAAGTTTTTGCGTTTTTTAGATGAGTTAAACGGTCAGAGTATATGATGTCATTCAGAGCCTCGCTCCTTAACATATTCATATTTGTGAAAGCAGTCAACTCCTTATAAAGTCTTTGACCAGTAACTAATGCTTTTTGCTGTTCCCCTACTTTTGTGTAATAACTAAACATTGCTTCAGAGAGTAATGGATATTCTTCTATTTTTCTGAATGAACTAACAACAATATTCATACGACTCAACGTTTGGTTAATCAATTCTTCATTGTTCGTTTTTTGATAAAGTATTAGCAATTCAATTAATGGTACTTCTGTCTTAAATAATTCATTGACACCAGGAGAAAAATAATAATTTACTTCCTTTTCTAAATACTTAATTGCGCTTTTCAAATCCCCAAGATTATGATAAACTGTTCCAAGATTACCCTCAACAATAACAGAAAACAACTTTTCATTTGAAGTTTTTTTCTTAATCTGATTTAACAGTTTCAAAGAATTAAATAATTTACTCTTCGCTTTTTGATTATCATTTAGCTTAATATAACAAAGTGCAAGATTGTTTAACATCGACGACCGATGCAATAAATCCGATTTCGGATACAATTCAAATGATTTCATAAAGAATATACTCGACTTTGTAAAATTCTTTAACTGAAAATACACGCTCCCGACCAAACTGTTTGTTAGTTGTAAAAGTTGAGCGCTATTAGTAAGTTGTGCCAATTTGTTTGATTTGATCGCGTATGTCAATGCAATTTTATGTGCTTTAACTGCATTTAAATTGGACGCCATGTGGTAATTGAACCAAGCTAACTGATTGTTGTCAGTACCTTTTAAATCTTCAATTACCCAGCTTAAAGCTGCAATCGCTTGGTTTTGGTTCTCTTCTCTATCTGCAATATAAAAATCCACATATTTAACATTATAAAAGAAATATGATTTTTTTGATTTTATGAATTTGTTTAATTCCTCCTGTTTGTATTCTTTTAATTTTTCAATATTCGATTCATTAGAAATTTTAATATTAAATTCCTCGAAGGATTCTGCAAAGAGACAAAATGTTGTCAAAAAAAATGTAATGGTAAAAAATAGTATCTTTTTCATTTATTCATCAATTGTAGAAAATGTATTTCCAGAACGAAAATACAATTTTTCTAACTTATTATAAATGAAAGGGATTTAACAATTTGACTATGGTATAATAACCGACATTGTATCCATAGTTCTTACAGACAAATAGCCCAAACAACCACCTGAAAAATTAGATGTTG
>JBILYS010000034.1:0-10435 GCA_044377625.1 Crocinitomicaceae bacterium | reverse complement strand
TCGTAATGAATGGCCTCAGTTATCAGGGAACTATGTAACATATAGTGCATCTTACGATCAATATTTCAAAAATATTTCTGGTGGATTTGGTGTTTTAGCTACTCATGACCAACAAGGTCAAGGGACAATTAAGACTTCAATGCTTGGAATTGTTTATTCTTATCACTTGAATCTTGGAAGAAAATGGAAAATGTTATTTGGTGTGAGAGCATCTTGGTATCAAAAATCTTTGGATTGGGATAAATTGACTTTTGGAGATATGATTGATCCACGAAGAGGATTCATTTATGCTACAGGTGACGTTCCAAGAGGCGGTTCTCGTGGTTTCTTTGATGCGTCTGCTGGAACAGTAATATTTAACAAACACTTTTTCGCCGGATTTGCTGCTCACCATTTGAATACACCAAATGAATCTATGATTATTGGAAATTCACCAATGCCAATGCGTTTTACTGGTCATATGGGAGCTGAAATTCAATTAGGCGCAAAATCAAAATATTCGAATTCCACTTCAATCATGCCGAACGTGATCTATCAATATCAAAATGGCTTTCAAGAATTAAGTATTGGGACATACATTAAATATGGTTCTTTCAACGTTGGAGCATGGTATAGAAATAGAGATGCGTTTATTTTAACAATCGGAATCAACACGGGTAAGTTTAAATTAGGATACAGCTATGACGTAACTGTCTCTAAATTGAATAACGGAGTTTCAGGTGGGTCACATGAAATCTCAATGGGAATTAATTTGAATTGTAAAAAGAAACCGATTTCGTTTAAAACGATTTCGTGTCCTTCTTTCTAAATAAAAAAATGTAACTTTTTTCGTCCTGAACGTTTAAGGACTAAATTTGCGAATTGAAATAATGAAAATAAAAATCAAAAATATGAAGTTGATAAAATTCGTTGCAGTTGTGCTTGGAGGAGTTGTTATTGCCTCTTGTGCTCGTGAAGCTTCAAATACTACAGGTTGGGATTACAACAATCCGAAAGTAGGTGGTTTTCAAAAAGTACCATTCTTAGATCAGGAAACTGGTCCAGGTTTACTTCTTGTTGAAGGCGGAACATTTACGATGGGTAGATCTGAACAAGATGTTATGTATGATTGGAATAACCGTGCTACAAAGGTTACTGTTTCTTCATTCTACATGGATCAAACTGAGGTTACCAATTTTCAATGGTTAGAATATCTTTATTGGATCTCTAGAGCGTATGAAACATACCCGATGGTTCAGAAAAATGCTTTACCAGATACATTATGTTGGAGATCACCACTTGGTTTCAATGAAAAATTCGTTGATTATTACCTAAGACACCCTGCTTATAGAGATTACCCAGTAGTTGGAGTTTCTTGGTTACAAGCTAATGACTTCTGTAAATGGAGATCTGACCGTGTGAATGAATATATTTTAGTTCGTGAAGGTGTATTAGCATGGAATGTTGATCAACGTGATGAAAATACATTTAATACTGAATCTTATTACGCTGGTCAATATGAAGAGGCTGTCGTTAGAAATGTACAAGATTTAAATCCATCAAATGTTCAAGGTAAGAAATTAGGAACACGCATCGTGCGTATGGAAGATGGAATTCTTTTACCGCGTTACCGTCTACCAACGGAAGCTGAATGGGAATTTGCTGCATCTGGATTGATTGGAAACTTACAAGAAGGAACTGAGAACATGTCTGACAGAAGAATTTATCCTTGGAACGGACACTGGGTTCGTAATGATGATGAACAATTCCAAGGTGCTATTCGTGCAAACTTCGTTAGAGGTCGCGGAGATTATATGGGAGTTGCTGGTAACTTAAATGACGGTGCTGATGTAACTGCTCCAGTTGAGTCTTATTGGCCAAATGATTATGGTTTATACCATATGGCAGGAAACGTTTCTGAGTGGGTATTGGATGTTTATCGTCCACTTTCTTCTGAAGATTTTGATGAATTTAGACCTTTTAGAGGAAATGTCTTTAAAACAAAATTATTGAATAACGAAGGTGTAATTGATATCAAAAATCAACAAGTTTCTTATGACGTTCATGGTATGAAAGAATACTTGAATGAATTTGAAAGAATTCGTTACCAACGTATTTCTGCAGATAAACATGATCCAAATGATACAATTATCCCTGTTGGATTAGCGGCTAATGTATCTTCTCGTAACCCATCAAGAAGAGGTTATGCTCCAGATCCATTCTATGTTTCACATAAAAGTGTAAAAGATTCAATGGAATTAAGTCTTTTACGCAAAATAAATGGTATTCTAGATAAAGCGATTGGGTATAAAAATGATAAATATGATACAGAAGCTTCTGCATTAATTCAAGACGAATTATTTGGGACACTGTTCGCTGATGAAATTAGAACTGGTCCAGATGGAGAAGAATATGCATTTGAAATTATTTCAATGTTACGAGAAGGATTCAACGATTTCATTCAAGATACTCCTGGTAAATTGAAATACAGAAATGTTACTGAAGAAGAAAACATTGGACGTTTGAATTACAGAAGAGATGACTATATTGATTATTTAGATGGAGACATTGAAAGTTCAATCTATTTCGCTAATGATGATGTTAAAAATGGAATTAACCAAGCAAGTCGTGACCCTAATTTGATTATGTATCAAAGTGAGCATGAAGAATTTGGATTAGACGGTTCGCCAATCAAACCAATTGGTAGAACTTCATGGCCAACATCTTTAGTGTCTGATAAATCAAGAGTTTACAAAGGTGGTTCTTGGAAAGACAGAGCTTACTGGTTGGCAGCTGGAAACAGACGCTACTTAGATGAAGACAGATCTACTGATGCAATTGGATTCCGTTGCGCAATGGATCGAGTTGGAAGTCCAACCGGAATGAACTACGGTAAAAAGAAAAAGAAAAAATCACATTAAATAATGAAAAGCCCGTCTAAAGCGGGCTTTTTTAATATTAAAAAATATGAAGTTGTTTAATTTATTTTATGAGACAACAGGAGTATGTACTGATACCAGAAACATCGCCAAAGATTGTTTATTCATTTGTTTGAAAGGAGCAAATTTCAATGGAAATTCATTTGCTCAAAAAGCTTTAGAAGCAGGAGCCAAATATGTAATTGTAGATGAAGAACACTATAAAACAAACGATGCTATATTTTATGTTCCAGATTCTTTGGTCTATTTGCAAAAACTAGCAACTTTTCATCGAAATAAATTCAACATTCCAATTATTGGGATAACAGGAAGTAATGGAAAAACAAGCACCAAAGAATTAATTAATTGTGTGCTTTCTGAAAAATACACTGTTCTCAGTACCAAAGGGAACTTTAACAATCATATTGGTGTTCCGTTAACACTTTTGAATTTAAAGGATGAACATGAAATCGCAATCATTGAAATGGGAGCAAATAAATTCAAGGACATCGAAGAATTATGCAACATTGCTCTTCCTGATTATGGCATTATCACCAATATAGGCAAAGCACATTTAGAAGGATTTATAAATTTTGAAGGCGTTTTAAAAACTAAAAAGGAACTATATACTTCAGTCGCTCACAACGGCGGCATAATCGTTTATAATGGTGATGATGACATTTTAAAAGCGAATCTTCCAACAGCAACTGAAACAATATCATTTGGTTCTACTTCCGATTCACAAATTCAAGGAGAATTAATTGGTTTATCACCATTTGTTCAGCTTATATGGAAAAAAGATGATTACATCTCCCCTACTATTCAGACGAATATGATTGGGAAGTACAACTATTACAATTTTTTAGCAGCAATTTCATTTGGAATTCTATTTGATGTCCCAGAAGAAAAAATTAACCATGCTATTGCAAGCTATTCTCCAGATAATAATCGCTCGCAAGTTAAAAAAACTGAAAACAATACATTGATTTTAGATTGTTATAATGCAAATCCTTCAAGTATGCGTTCAGCAATTGAAAGCTTTTCAATGATCAATGATGAACACAAAATCCTGATTATTGGTGATATGTTGGAACTTGGAGCTGACTCCGCTCAAGAGCATTTTCAAATTGCCGAATTGGTAAAACAACTCGGATTAAAAGGCTATTCTGTTGGACCACTTTTTGCAGCTATTAAAACCGATGCTTTTCTTAAACAATTCGAGCATAAAAACGATACTTTGCTCTATCTAAAGAAAAATCCAATTACGAATAAATTGATTTTATTAAAAGGTTCAAGAGGAATTGGACTTGAAACGCTGGAAGAAAGTTTATAACAAAAAAAAGGAGCTCAATCAATTAAGCTCCTTTTCTCTTTGTATAATTTATTATCCTTTTAGAAGGTTTCTTGAAATTACAATTTTCTGAACCTCAGAAGTACCTTCATAAATTTGAGTAATTTTCGCATCACGCATTAAACGTTCAACATGGTATTCTTTCACATATCCATATCCTCCGTGAATCTGAACTGCTTCAACCGTATGTTCCATTGCCACTTTAGATGCAAATAATTTAGCCATGGCACTTGATTGGTCATAATTTCTACCCATATCTTTATCCATAGCTGAACGATAAACTAAAAGTTTTGCTGCTTCAATATCAGTTGCCATATCCGCTAATTTGAAAGCAATAGCTTGGTGTTTGCTAATTTCTTTACCAAATGCTTTTCTTTCTTTCGAATAAGCCAATGATAACTCTAAAGCACCGCCCGCTATACCTAACGCTTGAGCTGCAATTCCGATTCTACCACCAGAAAGTACTTTCATCGCAAATGTGAAACCGAAACCGTCCTCACCAATTCTATTTTCTTTAGGAACTTTAACATCCGTAAACATCAATGTATGCGTGTCACTTCCTCTAATTCCCATCTTATCTTCTTTGGCTCCAACAATGAAACCTTCCATTCCTCTTTCAATAATAAAAGCATTGATACCTTTATGACCAGCTGCAACATCCGTTTGAGCAATAACCAAGTAAACAGAAGCAGAAGAACCATTTGTAATCCAGTTTTTTGTTCCATTCATTAAATAATGATCACCCATGTCAAAAGCGGTAGTTCTTTGTGATGTAGCATCTGAACCAGCTTCTGGCTCTGACAAACAGAAAGCACCAATTTTCTCACCTTTAGCAAGCGGAATTAAATATTTTTGTTTTTGTTCTTCTGAACCATATTTATCCAATCCCCAGCAAACTAGAGAATTATTAACTGACATACATACGCTTGTAGAAGCATCAACTTTAGAAATTTCTTCCATTGCTAATACGTAGGATAACGTATCCATACCACTTCCTCCGTATTCTGGGGAAACCATCATACCCATAAAACCTAATTCTCCTAACTGTTTAATCTCTTCGGTTGGAAATTTTTGATCTCTATCTCGCTCAATTACACCTGGTTTCAAAACATTTTGTGCAAAATCTCTTGCTGCTTCTTTAACAGATAATTGTTCTTCAGTTAATTCAAAATTCATGATGTATATTTTGTTTTTATTTATATCTTGCCTTGTTACAAATTTAAAGTAATAATTTTATTTTTCATCTTAAAAAACATGAATACATTCGAAATTATTGGATTAATGTCTGGAACATCACTAGATGGTCTAGATATAGCACATGTTGAATTTATTTTCGATTCTAAGAAGCAAGATAGTTTTAACCTTTTGAATTATTCAACTATTGAAATTCCAGCTGAATTAAAACAAAAAATAATAGATGCTCCAGACTATTCTCTTCAGTCAATGCTGATGTTAGATAAAGAGTTAGGTGCTTTTTCTGCAAAATGCGTCAACCAATTCATCGATAAGAATAAAATAAATAAAAAATCCATAAGAGCGATTGCTAGCCATGGACAAACGATTTTACATCAACCAAAAAATGGATTTACATTGCAAATTGGTTGTGGATCTACACTCTCCTATTTAACTGCTATTGATGTAATTAATGATTTCAGGACCCGTGACGTTATAGCCGGAGGACAAGGAGCGCCATTAGTTCCAATTGGTGATTTCGGATTGTTCAATGCACAGGCTGAAGCATTTTTGAATATCGGTGGATTTGCGAATTTCAGTTATAAAAAAGAAAACGATATTATTGCATATGATCTTTGCCCAGGAAATTTGCCGTTAAATAAACTTGCTGCAGCTAAAGGGCTTTCCTATGATGCAAATGGCAAAATGGCTGAGTCTGGCGAAATAAATTTCTTTCTTTTGGATTTATTGAATTCGTTAGCATATTATCAGTTAGACGGGCCAAAATCACTTGGAACAGAATGGTTAGAAGAATCCTTTTATCCACTTTTAAAATTTGATAAAGAAATTGAGAATAATCTTCGCACTGTAGTAGAACATGAAGCAATCCAAATCAGTCAAAAACTAAATGATACTAAAGTAAAAAGCGTTCTAATTACAGGTGGAGGTGCTAAAAACAAATTTCTCATTTCGCGCATTGAACATTATTTCAACGGAAAAGTTATTTTGCCAGAAGAAAAAATCATTGATTTTAAAGAAGCAATTGTATTCGCTTATTTAGGAGCTTTGTACCTTGAAAAACGTCCAAATTCGATTGCAACAGTTACAGGAGCAGCACAAGACACAATTTGCGGTGTACTTCATGTTCCCGGATACTAATTTCAAAAACGAAACTTTTAATTTCAATTTAAAAATTGAACTACTTAAGTGTAGAAATTAATATGTTTGTTAACTTTGCCCTCTCAAAACTCCTTTAAAGATGAAAGATTTACTAGCAAAATTTGAAAACAAACGACCAGAAATAGTATTTGAATGGAAAGATCCAGAAACTGATGCTGAAGGTTGGGTTGTAATCAATTCTTTAAGAGGTGGTGCAGCAGGTGGTGGAACACGTATGCGTGTTGGATTAGACAAAAGAGAAGTTGAATCGCTGGCAAAAACAATGGAAGTAAAATTCACAGTAGCTGGACCCGCAATTGGTGGAGCGAAATCTGGAATTAACTTTGACCCAAAAGATCCACGAAAAGAAGGTGTTTTGAGAAGATGGTACGCAGCAGTTACGCCATTATTGAAACATTATTATGGAACGGGAGGCGATTTAAATGTTGATGAAATTCATGAAGTCATTCCAATTACAGAAGATTGTGGTGTTTGGCATCCGCAAGAAGGTGTTTTTAACGGACATTTTCAACCGAGAGAAGCTCAAAAAATAAACAGAATTGGCCAATTACGTCAAGGTGTTTTAAAAGTTATAGAAGATACTAATTTCTCACCTAATGTTGCTCGTAAATATGTTGTTGCAGACATGATAACAGGATACGGTGTAGCACAATCAATAAAACATTATTACTCCATTTGGGGTGCTTCGACAGGCTCAGCAACATCATCTGTTGTTGGTAAAAAAGTTATTGTTCAAGGTTGGGGAAATGTAGGTTCAGCAGGTGCTTTTTACCTTGCACAGCAAGGAGCTAAAATTGTTGGAATTATTGACAGAGTTGGGGGTTTGATTAATGAAGAAGGATTTTCACTAGAAGAAATTACAGAATTATTCTTAAATAAAAACGGAAACGAATTATCTCATCCTAATTTGATTAGTTATGATGAAATGAATTCACGTATATGGGATTTAAAAGCAGAAGTTTTTATTCCATGTGCTGGTTCAAGAATGATTACAGAAGATCAATTAAATAGAATGATTGCAGGAGGAATTGAAGTCATTTCTTCAGGTGCAAACGTACCTTTTGCTGACCCTCAAATTTTCTTTGGTCCAATTGCAGATAAAGCAGATAATTCAATTTCTATCATTCCTGATTTCATTTCTAATTGTGGAATGGCACGTGTTTTTGCTTATTTAATGAGTAATGATTTAAAGGTGATATCTGATGAAGGAATTTTCAATGATACATCTGAGACAATCAAAGCAGCACTTGTAAAAGCACATGCTAAAAATCCTTCAAAAACTGGTATTGCCAAAGCTGCTTTCGAAATTGCATTAGAACAACTCGTTTAAAAGAATGATCTTTTTCATTATTTGTGTGTTTTTTATTGGTTATACGGCCATAACACTTGAACATACAATAAAGATCGACAAGTTAATTCCTGCAATTCTAATGATGGCCATTTCATGGGCTGCAATTTCATTGGGTTTAGATTCTTTTAATCAATGGTTTGATCCGCAATTAGGGAAACTTACAGATATCACCTTGCTTCAGCATGAAGCAAGAAGCAAACTGCTTGAAGAAACACTGCTCCATCACTTTGGAAAAACAGCAGAAATATTGATTTTCTTAATGGGAGCCATGGCAATTGTTGAAATGATAGATCATTTTGATGGTTTTGGTGCAATCAAAAAAGTCATCAAAACACACAAAAAAAGCACATTGCTTTGGATTATTTCATTTCTTGCATTTTTCCTATCAGCAATCATTGACAATTTAACGGCAACCATCGTAATGATCACGTTGATCCGAAAAATTGTTCCTGAACAAAAAGACAGAATGTGGTTTTCGGGATTCATTATCATTGCAGCAAATGCAGGTGGAGCTTGGACACCAATTGGAGACGTCACCACTACCATGTTGTGGATGGCCGGAAAAGTAACTACAGGAAAATTAATCTTGCTTTTAGGAATTCCATCATTAATTAATTTGCTTGTCCCGCTTTTAATTGGTTCTTTTTTACCGGCTTTCAAGGGGAAATTAATCAGTTCAACTGATGTTGAAACAACCAATAAATATGGCACTCCAATGTTATTAATTGGTTTAGGCTTAATCGTATTTGTTCCCGTTTTCAAAACAATCACTCATTTACCGCCTTATATTGGAATGATGCTTTCTTTGGCTATTTTCGCGCTTATCGCTGAATTCTTATCCAATCGAACCATTTCTTTCACCAATCCAAGTGATGCAATTGAAAAATCAAACTATTCTGGTCCAACAATGGCTGCTTTAGGAAAAATAGAAATGCCTTCCATTCTATTCTTTCTAGGGATATTAATGACTGTTGCCGCAATGGAATCTTTAGGTATCATTTTCAATTTCGGTCAATCAGTTAGCGATACAATGCCTGAAAATCTTTTTATTACGCTTTTAGGTGCTAGTTCTGCCATTATCGACAATGTTCCTTTGGTTGCCGCTAGTATTGGCATGTTCCAAAATCCTCCTGATTCAAATGTATGGCATTTCATCGCTTATGCGGCGGGCACAGGAGGTTCCATGTTAATAATTGGTTCCGCAGCAGGAGTCGTTGCAATGGGAATGGAGAAAATCAGCTTTTTTTGGTATTTAAAAAATATTTCATTGTTAGCATTGATAGGCTATTTAGCAGGAACTGGAGTATTTCTATTGCTTTCTTCCTTTTAAGGAATTGTATCTTTCTGAACCAATTTCGTTAATACCAGACTTTAAATTATAGTATTTAGAT
Source organism: Crocinitomicaceae bacterium (assembly GCA_044377625.1). Classification (GTDB taxonomy): domain Bacteria; phylum Bacteroidota; class Bacteroidia; order Flavobacteriales_D; family Crocinitomicaceae; genus M0103. The sequence goes on along the minus strand of JBILYS010000034.1, from coordinate 1,093 downwards.
TCTTTTTCGTTTTAGATAACATTATACTGTGGATATCTAATTGGTGACAAATTATTGTCGATGTATAGAATCGCTAATTTTACGGTACTAATTTTATTAAACGACAATGAAAAAACACTTCAAATACCTGATTTCCTTTGTAATGATAATGGTAGCAACGATTACGATTGCACAAATTGACTCAGCAAAACCTGTTGAACCAGCAAAACTAACAGAAGAAATGTCTGCATTTAGCTTCATTATAAAGGGTGGTTTTTTCCTGATTCCAATTGCGTTATTGTTGTTTTATACATTGATTGTGATTGTTGAGAAATTCAGATACATCAGACGAGTTGGTAAATACAACAAAAACCTATTGAGTGAAATAAAGTTGAATTTGCAATCGGGCAACATGACACCAGTTTTAGATACGTTAGCGCGAGATCAAACAGCTTTTGGTAGTGTTGTTACAGAAGGTGTTTTAACGATTGGTCGACCAATTTCAGAAGTTGAATCCAACATGGATAAAATGGCAAATATTGAAATCGGTAAGATGGAGAAAAGCTTAGGTCATCTAGGATTGATTGCAGGTATTGCGCCAACACTTGGTTTTATCGGTACTATTTCTGGAGTAATTAAAATCTTTTATAGCATCTCTGTTACTGAAAACGTAAGTATTGGAAATATTTCAGGTGGATTATATGAAAAAATGATTAGTTCTGGATCTGGTTTGATCGTTGGTATTATTGCCTTTTCAGCTTATCACCTACTTAACGGAATGATTGATAATTATTCTTTGACTATTCAAAAAGTGAATTTAGAATTTGTAAACCTTATTCAGAGACCAAGCAATGGCAATCAAGAGAAAAAATAGATTTCATGCTGAAGTAGCTACATCAGCATTAAGTGACATCATGTTCTTCTTGCTTTTGTTCTTCTTGATCATCTCTACTTTGGCGAACCCAAACGTTATTAAGGTTCCTTTGCCAAAATCGGATGCAAATGAAAAAACTCAGAAAGCGCATATTACACTTACTGTGACTGAAGAGAAAAAATATTTTGTCGATAAGAAGGAAGTGGCTTTTGATGAAATTGAAGGTTTACTTTTAACTGA
>JBILYS010000254.1:0-3689 GCA_044377625.1 Crocinitomicaceae bacterium | reverse complement strand
TGCGCATGGCACTGCAACTCCAAATAATGATTTATCTGAATCGAAAGCTTTTATAAATGTTTTTAATGGTAAGGTGCCTCCATTTAGTTCAACCAAGTCCTATACGGGTCATACGCTAGCTGCAAGCGGTGGAATTGAATCGGTATTTGCAATCTTAAGTATACAAAACAACATTCTTTTCCCTAATTTGAATCACACTACACCAATTGAAGAAACTGGATTGATACCTATAAAAAATATTCAAAAAAATACGGAAGTAACGCATGTTTTGTCGAATTCATTTGGTTTTGGAGGGAATAATTCAACATTGATTTTTTCAAAAATATAAAGAATGTATTACATCCACAAAATAGCGTCAATTACGCATCAGGATTCATTTATTCAAAAGGATGTTAATGATTCATTGGTTGAAATTGCTGAGGATACTGTTTTGATCTCTCCAGATTACAAAAAATATGTCCTTCCTGCTTCATTAAGAAGGCTAAGTCCAATTTTACGCATGGCTGTTGCTGCCGCAAAAGAATGTCAAGAAGCAATTACAATTCCATTTGAAGCAATCTCAGTTGGAACAGCGCTAGGATGTCTGACTGACACTGAGAAGTTTTTAAATGTAATAAATACTGTTGAGGGTGATATTCTTTCACCAACCGCATTCATCCAATCTACCCACAATACGATTGCTGGATTGATTTCACTTGAATTAAAAAATCATTCTTATAATATGACGCACACACAAAACAATTTGTCGCTTGAAATGGCACTAATTGATTCAATGTTGTGTTGTGATGAAGGCAAGGATTTTGTTTTATTAGGTGTTGCTGACGAAGCTATCGACTTTTTAAATAAATTAAAACCAATTGTCTTACCTGAAAATTCGATTGTAACCTCCGGAACTACATTTTTTGTCCTTTCGAAAAAGAAGTCAAAATCTGAAATAGGATTTCTTGCATGTCGTTCAATTATAAAAGCGAAGGAAATTGAAATGGAAATTGATCTTTTTTTGCAAGAATTAAAAATTGAAAGCAAAGAAATTGATCGGATATATACAAATCAAAATTCGCTTGATTTCCCTAAAGAAATGGTTGTTAATTATGAAAAGTATTCGGGTTTATATTTTACGTCCAATGCTTTTGGAGTTCATATGGCAAATGATTGGCTAATAAAAGAGGCGAAAAAATATGCGTTGATTGTAAATTCCGGTTGTAATAATAGTTTAGGATTGATTCTGTTAAAAAATGACAAAGCACAAAATTAACGTAAGCCTTTTGGTGTTGAATATGGTTTTACTCTCATTCATGTATTGGGGTAATTCAAATTTAACATGGATTCTTCTTGTGGTTTTCATGTTTTTCTTTTTGATTTTAAGTTATGGTGTATTATTCATGACATTTAATTATTTCGTTAAATCTAAGAACGCATTTCCAAAACCACATGTTTTGTTAACTTTTGATGATGGTCCAAATCCCCAGACAACACCCATTGTTTTAGATCTTCTTAAAGAATATAATGTAACTGCTATATTTTTTGTGATTGGAACCAAAGCGAAATCCGAGAATGAATTAATTAGACGAATCATGGATGAAGGACATTTCATCGGAAATCATACTTTTTCACATCACCCAATGTTTGCATTATTAAACGGATCAAAAGTTGAAAAAGAAATTGTTGAATTGAATAATTTATTGATAAACCAGGGAATTCAAACAAATTTATTCCGACCACCGATTGGTTATACAAATCCGATTATTGCTAGAGTCGTGAATAAGTTATCGCTAAATATTATAGGATGGAACAAACGTTCCTATGACACGGTTATTCGAAATCCCAAAAAACTTGCTAAAAGATTATTATTCTTAGCAAAACCTGGAAGCATTCTTTTAATGCATGATAATTTAAAACAAACTTCGGAAGCACTTAGTTTGTTTTTAAAAGAGTCAGAAGAAAAAGGCATTATCTTTGCCAATAAGAATCAAATTAATTCGTTTTTGAATGACTAAATTATTTAACGTACTATTTTTCACCTTTTTGTGCACAAGTGCATTCAGTCAAGAATTTAAAAAGATTACTGATCCTTCAAAATGTAAGTCTGCAATACAGAAACAGCAAAAGTTGACAAAATCGTTGATTGCTGACTTCAAAGAAACAGTATATTCAGAAATGTTTGAAGACACTCAAAAGGCTACAGGTAAACTTTATTATAAACAAGCTCAAAAGATTAGATGGGAGCATATTAGTCCGGTTAAAAAGATTTTGTTGATTGATGGAAATAAAGTTAGATATAGTGAAAAAGGAAAAGAAATAAAAGACCCTTCAACGAAAGCTATTGTTAAGAAAATTCAAAGTTTAATGGTCAAAATGTTGTCAGGAACATTTTTGGATGACAAAGATTTTAAAATTTCGTATTATGAAAATTCTGCCCAATATAAATTGGTGTTAAAACCAACATCAGAGCGCTTATCAAAATATATAGATAATGTAATTTTGATTTTTGATAAAAAAGACATTCTACTAAAGGAAATGAGTTTAGTAGAATCTGAAAATGAAAAATTAGTATATTCATTCAGTAACGTACTTCTAAATAATTCAATTAGTGATACAAAATTCAGTGATTTCAAATGATATTAAAAGATAATTTTTACACCATAAATGAACTTGAATTCGTTGAAAACAAGATTCAAGCTTCAATTAAAATTGATTCTAATCATTCAATTTTCGAAGGACATTTTCCAAATAACCCTATAACTCCTGGTGTTGTGGAAATGGAAATTGTTAAAGAAATTGTTTCTGAAGCAATACAGAAAACGTTGAAAATGTCGAAAATGTCAAATTGTAAATTTTTAGCAATTTTAAATCCGCTTACTTCTTCTGAGGTGAATGTTAAAATAGATGTTTTAGAACAAGAAAACAACCGAATAAGAATAAGTGCTCAAATTCTAGATCAACAAACTGTTTATTTGAAAATTGGTGCAGAATATATTATTGTGGACTAGGATTCTTTCGAACCGCTGATAAGAACAGATAAGAAAGTATAAAACCAACAATAAAAGACAATATTGCTAATACCGTTGCGCCAATAAAATATTGTTGAATATTATTTTGTACAACAGCACTAGAAAAATCTAATAATTGTGAATGCTCAAAATTACCTTGAACAAACAATTGTCCCGTCAATAGACTGAAATATATGATTAATGGAATCATCGGTGGAATGGAAATATTCGCCGATGCAATGAATAATACTTTATTCATTCGAAATAAAACAGCAAGCGGAATTCCAATTAATAGCTGAAATCCCCATAACGGAATGATTCCCATAAAAAAGCCAAATCCAATTGAAAATGCTTTCTTTAAGTTTGTTTCTTCCGGTTTAATTGCCTCGTGTTTTATCAATTTTAAGGTCTCTATTGATAGGAATTTTTTCGGATAATAATAGATTAAAGCAAATGTTACTAAGATACTGTTGAGCACACTAATTCTAAAAAAGTCTCGTCCTGGACGGAAATGTGACACACGTTCATCTGGGTCATATTTCACTCTGATTTGTACAGGTACGAATTTTACATTCTTCCAAGCTAATCGAACAATCACCTCAATTTCAAGTTCAAATTTATTCGTGAATAGGTGCATTTTCCTTAAAGGTTCTAGCGGATATAATCTAAAACCAGTTTGTGTGTCAGGCAAAGTTATCC
>JBILYS010000253.1:0-3700 GCA_044377625.1 Crocinitomicaceae bacterium | reverse complement strand
CGGTGGTCGCCGTATCATTAGCCAACGTTCACCTCCAACTTTGTAACAACACCATTAAACGGTGAGGTAACAGAAACAGTTGGTTTCAAAATACCATTATTCAGTTGATTCATATTGATCCCTGCCATTTCCAATTTTGCTTTCAAACCAGCCTTCTTTGAGATTGCAACAGTGTATTGTGATTTGGCCAATTGCAAGGACTTCAAGTTCCCTGCTTCTTGTGAAACTAGGATTTTTTGCCGTTCTAATTCAGCTTCTAAATATTCTAAATTTCCATTTACCTCCAAATAATCTTGTTGAAGCTGAATTAACTGTGGGTCTTCTATTGTAAATAAAACTTGCCCTTTTTTAACCGCCATACCATCTAAAACGCTGAGCGATTTAATAAAACCTCCAAATTTTGCAGCAATAACGGTTTTATTTTGTGGTGGAACTTCAATCATTCCATTTGCATAAATTGTGACCCCAATTAATTCATTTGTTGGCATCCCAATTTTAATTTCAGAATTTCGAATTTGGTCTGCATTTAAAATAACAGATGTTGATAATTCAGCCGATGGTTCAACTTTAACTGCATCCTTTGAACTACAAGAAAACAAAAAAGGAACGCTAAAAAATAGGGTATATATAAGATTTTTCATTATGTCAATTATTATTTTGAACGTACCAATTTAACTGATTAACAGCTTGATTGATGTCATTCTTAAGTTGTATAAAATTCATTTCAATATTTATTATTCCTTGTTTTGTTTGAAGGAATTCTATCATTGATATTTCTCCAGTCTCTAATAAATATTTCCCTTGATCTCGCATTATTTTCGTTTGCGGGATTAATTGTTCTAGATATAAATTATATGATTCCATTAAGCTGTTATACATTGAAATTCGCTGATTAAAAGAGACATTCAATTCATTCAACGCATTGGCTTGACGCAAGTCATTTTGTTTAATTTCAAAATCAATCACATCTGCCCTGCGCTTTGAACTGCCATAAAACAATGGAATATCTAATCCAATTTGCCCTGCTTGAAAGCGATTTGACTGAACAAATACTTGGTTATCTGTTAAGGTTACTGAATGAACGCCAACCAATGTTTGATTCACATATCCCAAGGTGATATCTGGCAATGTTTCTGCTAGCAACACTTTCTTGCGCTTTTCAAGTACAATTTGTTCATTTTGAAAAAACTGCGCATGAGGATGATTTATCAAATCATTTGAATCAGGTAATTGAACAAATTTCAAAATATCGAATTTGTCATCAATAATTGTAATTGGATGATCTGAACCAGTCAATAATTGCAATTGATTTTCTTCAGCTTTCAATTGTTGCAGGTTAATCTGACTTTGATTTTGAATTTCTTTTCTTTTTGTACTAATCAAAGCCAAATCCAATTTTGTTGCATCCTTCAAACTAAGTTTTAGTTCATAGCGTTTTTCAATTCCTTCCAATAACGAATCTTGTTCTGAAAGTAAACGGCCTTTCATCTTTAAAAAACGGATGTTTTCATAACTTGATTTAATTTGTAAAGAAACATCAATAAGAGAAGCGGAATACACATTTTTTGCTTGTTCTGAAAGGGCATTACCAAGTTCCTTTTGCTTACTAAATACAGTTGGAAAAGGAAACGATTGTGACAAAGAAACATTATTGTCATGACTATAATACGAATTGTATTGTCCCATCATGAAGGTCACATTAGTTTTTGGGATAGCAACTTTACTTTTGCCAATCATTTGTTCTTTTTGAATCTGCATATCTGAAACGAGCAACAATTTATTATTCGTTTTAGCCATCTCTAAGCATTGATCCACTGTCAGTTGCTGCGGAATTTGTGCAAACATATTGAACGACAATAGTAACAATATCACACTTAAAACCGTTTTCTTACTTTTTTGAATTTTCATTTTACGTTCGGAAATTAAATAAAAGATTGGTAGTACAAAAAGTGTTAGAATTGTTGCGGTAATTAATCCACCAATTACAACTGTTGCCAAAGGTTTTTGCACTTCCGCTCCGCTTCCATGAGATAACGCCATTGGTAAAAAACCAAGTGAAGCGACAAGTGCAGTAAGTAAAACAGGTCGAAGTCGAGAACGAGTTCCTAACAATACAATTTTCAACTTATTGGAATGACCTTCCTTTTTGAGTGAATTAAATTCGGAAATCAAAACGATTCCATTTAAAACTGCAACACCAAAAAGTGCAATAAAGCCAACTCCAGCAGAAATCGAGAATGGCATACCCCTCATCCATAAAGAAAGAATTCCTCCTAATGCTGCTAGCGGAATCGCTGAAAAAATTAGAACTGCTTGTTTCAATGATTGAAAAGCTAAATAGAGTAAGAAAAAGATTAAAACCAATGAAACTGGAACTGCAATCATCAAACGAGCACGAGCATTCTCCAAGTTTTTGAAAGTTCCACCGTAGGTTGGGAAATATCCTGGTTTAAAAACTACTTTTTTATCTATTTCATTTTGTAATTCTTTTACAATACTTGCGACATCCCTTCCTCTAACATTAAAACCTACTAAAATTCTTCTTTTAGCATCATCACGCTGAATCTGATTTGGCCCTTTCTTAAATTCAACATTTGCCAATTGTTCTAAAGGAACTTGAACACCTAAAGGCGATGTTACTGTAATTGTTTTTAAATTATCTACAGAAGCTCTGTTAGTTGAATCTAATTTCACAACTAAATCAAAACGTTTTTCTCCTTCAAAAATAAGTCCAGCGGTTTGACCAGCAAAACTAATATTGATTGATCTATTCACTTCGTCAATGCTTATGTTATACTTTGATAGGGCTGTCCTGTCATATGAAACAATCATTTGAGGCAAACCCGTAACTTCTTCTACATAAACATCATGTACACCTTCAATTTTACTTGATAATGCTCCAATTTTCTGGGCATAATGACTTAATTCATTCAAATCTTCCCCATAAATCTTCACAACAACATCTTGTTTTGCTCCTGTCATCAATTCGTTGAAACGCATTTGAATAGGTTGCTGAAAACCAAAAGAAAGACTTGGAAGACTTGATTCCAATTTCAATTGCATTTTTTCTGCCAATTCTTCTTTTGTTGTTGCAGAAGTCCATTCGTCTTTGTCTTTTAAAATAATCATTAAATCACTCGCTTCCATTGGCATCGGATCTGTTGGAATTTCTGCGGTTCCAATTTTCACAACAACATCCTTTACTTCAGGGAAATTTTTCAGAATAATTCCAGCTGCTTTAGACGTTTCCTTAATCATCGTTGACAAACTAGTACCTGTTACACCTCTTGTTTCCACTGCGAAATCTCCTTCATCTAAAGAGGGGATAAATTCCGAACCTAATTGACTAAAAATAAAGAGGCTTACAATAATCAACCCTCCTAATCCAGCTAAAACAACGCGTTGTTTTCTTAAAAAAGAATTTAAAACAGGCATATAAATTCGTCTGAAAAATGTGACAATCCGATCACTAAATGTTACTCGAATTTTGATTTTCTTATTCAGGAACAAAGCAGAAATCATTGGGACATATGTCAACGATAATATTAAAGCTCCTATAATGGCAAACATAACAGTTTGCGCCATAGGCTTGAACATCTTACCTTCAATACCAATTAAGGCAAGGAGAGGCAAGTAGACCACTAAAATTATTATTTGTCCAAAGACAGCACTTTTACTAAATTTTGATGCTGAATGGTAC
>JBILYS010000252.1:0-3702 GCA_044377625.1 Crocinitomicaceae bacterium | reverse complement strand
CTTGCACAGTGATTTCATCCCAAGCAATATTGTATGCAACTGTATCATCTCCTAAGTCATAAACTTCTAAAGTAGAAGAGTTTTGCCCAAAATAATGTTGGTATGTACCAACACTTGCTACAACAACAGTATCAGCACCTGAAGGAAAATCAACCATTAATGAATCTCCTACAATTGGAGGATTTAATCCTGAAGCAGATGCAAAGGGTGTATAAGTGAAATTACCCAAGTGAATATCTTGACCATTGATTTGATTTACTACTGATACATCCGTAATAGTAAGTGCTGGATTATATTCTAGCGTATCATCATAGTACAAAGCAACAGGTGTTGTGTAATCGATAGAGTCTCCAGTAGCCAAACTTGGAATTCTAAGTACAGAATTTATAGCATAATCTTTTCTTGGGATGTAAATTACAGAATCTAATGAATTCACATCATAATACTCAGCCATAACAAATTCAGTGTGGAATGGATGGAAATTATCTGTCGCATCACCTGCCTGAGAATAGTTAGAAGGGAAATCTGGTGTAAAATAAGAACCATTAGCAGGTAAAAATATTTCACCAGCATCACCAGATCTTTTAATTGCATTATTATATACAGAACCAAACATAACTTTCGGATTGTAGAATGAAATTTCACATTCGAATCCATCACCACCCATCACTTCTTTATATTCACCAAGAGTAGAAAGAGAGTAATCATTGTATAAAGTACCATTGTCCTGAGTTCCACCTATTACTTTTCCATCTCTATCGAATGCAATTCCATAAAATTGTGTTGCATTATAACCTCTGTTTGAAGGATACCAATTTTGGCCAAAGTCATTTGTTATAGAAATTCCACCATCGTTTCCTACATATAGACTATTATTAGCATCCCATTTCATTTCATGGTTATCAGCATGGTTGTAATGAGCTGTCCAAGGATCATCACTCCAATTTGATATTTGTTCAAAGCCACCTGCAGGAGGTACACTTTGAGTTTGTTTCCATTTCCAAACATCCAATCCTCCGATAAATATTTTTTCAGGATCATTTGGAGCAACAGATACAACTGTATTATACCAACCTTGATCGTTATAGATATTTAAATTACTGAAACTTCCAGATGCGCCAATGAACTGAGTCCAAGTCGAACCATTATCATGGGAAACACTCATTCCATTAAGATTCATACTCGTTCTAGTTGCATACAAAGAGTAATTATTAGAACTATTTTTAGTCGGCGAAATAGCATATTCAATTCTTGTTCCTCCAGTTGGCACTTGTCCAACACCATTTCCTCCTTTTCCTACCCAAGTAGTTCCGCCATCTTGCGATACCACCGTTGAGTTAGATCCTACTCCTGCTACTAAAACAGTTCCGTCTTTAGATATTTGAATTACGCTACATGATCCCGCAATACCAACTGACACAGATGATATAGTTGCTTCACCTAATGTCCATTTTTTAACACCAGAAGATGTTGCCATCCATATTGTATTATCTCCAGAAACAGATGAAGAAACAACCTCATTTATAACAGTCAAAGAACCAGTACCAGGTACTTGTGTCCACGTAACTCCATAATCTGATGAATAATGAACACCATTACCATTCCAAGCTTCGTCAGCTGAACCAGATGCCACGTATATAACCCCGTTGTTTGTTTGAGTCATACTTGATATATTTGGAGAGCCTCCAGCAGCAACATAAGAATCAACTCTCTCCCAAGTTGAAGCGCCATTAGTAGAGACAAATAAGCTTCCAGAAACACCACCAGCCCAAATTCGGTCGTTATTCGTTTTGTCAATTAAAATTGCTCTCGTTCTACCACCAATATTGTCTGGGCCATTTTCAGTCATAGACATATTTTTATTTTTTGGCATTTTCGAGATTTGAGTGCGAATTAAATCTAATTTTTCAGCTGAGATTGTTGTCCCAGTTTCATGATCAAAATTTCTCGCATCAAGCCATTTTTTCGTTTCAAGTGAAGCCATTTTTTTGAATTTATTTTTTTCAATGGCCGCAGCTGATACTTCTGGAATAACAACGATATCAGTTGTTTTTACAGTTGTTTCGCTAACTTTTGTTTCGCTTGTAGACTCTTCAGTAATTGGTTCTTGAGCAACCTTTGTGGTTGTCGCAATTTGTTTTGCAACATTTTTATTACTGTTCAATTCAGTGAAACTAGTGCGGTTCAAAAGTGAAATTGTACAGATTGCTGCAATTGCAACCAGACTAGATGAACCAATGATTATTTTTTTTCGTTCCATAATGTAGTTATATACAAGTTTTGTTTAATGCGACCGCCAAGATAAAATAAAAATTTTAATTTCATTCAAGTTCTATCGAGCAATCGAAAAATTAATTATTACAAAGTTAAACTATTAAAAAGCCTATGTCAAGAATATGTCAAGATTTTTTAATAAAAAGATACAGGTCAAAAGCTTAAAAAAGGTGCTTTTCAGCGTGATAAGAAGATCGTACCAATGGACCACTTTCAACATACCTAAATCCCATTTCCAAACCAATTTCCTTGTATTTATCGAATCTTTCCGGTGTAACAAATTCTGCGATGGGTAAATGTTTGGCGGTTGGCTGTAAATATTGCCCAATTGTAAGTATGTCAACGTTTACACTTCTAAGGTCGGAAATTGTTTCAATAATTTCTTCATCTGTTTCACCCAAACCAAGCATAATTCCAGATTTCGTCTTCATACCCCCTTTTTTAAGACGAAAAAGAACCTCTAAACTTCTATCGTACTTAGCTTGAATTCGAACTTGTTTAGTCAAACGACGAACGGTTTCTAAATTATGAGAGACAATTTCAGGAGCAACATCAATAATCATTTGTAAATTATCCCAATTACCAGCAAAATCTGGAATTAATGTTTCCAAAGTAGTTCCTGGAGACTGATTTCTGATTGCTGTTACTGTTTGAGCCCAAATTGACCCACCTCCATCTTTCAGATCATCACGGTCAACTGAAGTAATTACGGCATGTTTAACTCCCATTGTCTTTACACTATGTGCAATTTTGCCTGGTTCGTATATGTCAACATCATCTGGTCGGCCAGTTTTTACAGCGCAAAAACCACAAGATCGAGTACAAATATTTCCAAGAATCATGAAAGTTGCAGTGCCTTCACCCCAACATTCACCCATATTTGGACAGCTGCCACTTTCACATATTGTATGCAACTTATGTTGGTCAACCAACGATCGAACTTTTTTATAATTTTCTCCAGTAGGCAATTTCACTCGAAGCCATTTTGGTTTTTTGATTCGAATTCCTGAATCGTCTTTTTCTATAATTTCACTCATTTCACAGATGATAAAAATGCAATTGGATTCTTTTAAAACATAAACAATCCTAATCCAACTATTGTTCTTTTGGTAACGCAGACTTGAATAAAAAGCCTATTTTTACAAAATAAATCATTCAAATATTGATTTACAATACAAAGTTACAATTTAATCATTGAAATGCCATGATTACATCGGAAGTAGAATATCTTGGAAATCTTAGAACAAAATGCACACATCTGTCATCTGGAACTGAGATATTAACAGATGCACCTTTAGATAATCAAGGGAAAGGAGAAGCTTTTTCGCCAACTGACTTGGTAGCAACGGCATATGCATCATGTATGATAACGATTATTGGAATTTATTGTAGAGAACATTCAATTCGGTTTGATTTTGCAAAAGCTTC
>JBILYS010000251.1:0-3706 GCA_044377625.1 Crocinitomicaceae bacterium | reverse complement strand
GTCTTTGGAGGAGTTACGCTAATCGTTCCTTCTAACTGGAAAATAAAATCGGATTTAACTTCCGTTTTTGGGGGTATCGAAGATGAACGTCCTAGTACAATGAATGATTCAAATTCGGATGAAAAATTGCTGATTCTAAAAGGAAATTGTGTTTTCGGAGGTATAGAAATTCACAGCTACAATTAATGTTTGGAAGATTAAAAAAACTCTTTGGTGAAAACAGATTTGCATTAATTGCACTTCTGTTTTCTTTGTTGGATATAGGCTATTATTTTTTATTGATTTCCTTTAAAATTGAAGAAAAACAAGCAACATATGAAGCTGTAACAAGTCTTATTCTTATTTCATTTTTCTCATTTATACTTCAACGCATTCACACTTATTATCATTCCAGATCTGCAATTAATATTGTACACATCAGTATTATTTTCATATTCAGCTTATTGAGCACACTCTTTCTACAAAAATATGGAAGCTGGATTGGAGCAGACACTCCTATTTATTTGACATTTCTAAATAGCTCTTTTTATATACGTTGGTTTATTCTGTTTTTGGTTTTCTTAACGGTTGTAAATCAATTATGGATTGATAAACATTTAACGGAACAAGCAAATGCCTTTAATCGCTTGATTGAAAAGGAGAGACAATTAGCAAAATCTGAAATCACAAACCTTCACCAACAATTTCAGCCGCATTTTCTTTTTAATAGTTTAAATTCAATCAGTGCGTTGATTAAATCTCAGCCAGATAATGCAAGAAATATGATTCATAATTTATCCGACTATCTGCGGTTAACAATTCAAAAAAGCAAGGACGATTTCATCTCAATAAAAGATGAATTGGACTATTTGAATTTGTACCTGTCAATTGAGAAAATTAGGTTTGGACACCGTCTCTCTATTCAAATTGACGTTCAAGATGAATGCAAAGAAATGCAATTGCCATCCTTATTATTACAACCAATTGTAGAAAATGCTATAAAATATGGCTTATATGGCAACGTTGGAGATTTGATTATTTCCATCTTCATTACGTGTGATAACAACAATTTACAGATTATTGTAAGCAATCCATTTGATGAAACTTCTGTCTCTTCCACAAAAGGAACTGGGTATGGTCTTGAATCTATCAACCGTAAACTTTCTTTCTTATACAAGAGAAATGACCTTCTAAAAATAATCAAAAGCGAAAATCAATTTTCAGCACAACTTTTAATTCCACAAAAATGAAAAAGGTTTTAATTATAGATGATGAACCATTAGCTCGATTGATTATTCGAGAATACTTGGAAGAATATCCAGAAATAGAAATTGTTGGTGAATGCAACGATGGATTTGAAGGAACAAAAGCAATTACAACATTTCAACCAGATTTAATTTTTTTAGATATTCAAATGCCTAAAATAAATGGTTTTGAAATGCTTGAGATTATCACTGAAAAACCTGCTGTTATTTTTACAACGGCATTTGATGAATATGCTTTAAAAGCTTTTGAAACACATGCTTTAGATTATTTATTGAAACCTTTTTCAAAAGAACGATTTGCGCAAGCAGTATCAAAATGGAGAGAAAACGCTGAAATTTCTCCAAAAAATATAGAAAAACTAGTCGAATCTAGTTTAAAACAACCTGATGAACAATTGCGCATCGTAATTAAAGATGGGGCTGAAATTAAAATAATTCCTACCAGTGAAATTGAATATTTGGAAGCTTATGATGATTACGTGAAAATTCATCATCAAAATAAAACACATCTTAAAAAGAAGACGATGAATTATTTTGAACAAACACTCAACCCAAAACATTTTGTTCGCGTCCATCGTTCGTTTATTTTAAACATTAATGAACTCACTAAAATCGAATCATTTGAAAAAAACAGTTATCTAGCAATATTGCGCTCTGGTAAGAGAATACCTATTAGTAGGACTGCATATGCTCCTTTGAAAGAATCACTGGGCATTTAATTTTAAGGAACAATTTGTTTCTGTATCTTTGACAAAAAAATACAAACATGGCAGAAGTAGGAATCATTATGGGAAGCATTTCGGATCTTCCGATTATGCAAGATGCAGCAGACATTTTAAAAGAATTTGGAATTTCTTATGAAATGAATATCGTTTCAGCTCATAGAACACCTGAATTGATGTTTGATTATGCTAAAAATGCTCATACACGAGGATTAAAAGTGATTATTGCTGGAGCTGGTGGTGCGGCTCATTTACCAGGAATGACAGCTTCTTTAACACCTTTACCTGTAATTGGAGTTCCAGTTAAATCCTCAAATTCTATTGATGGTTGGGACAGTATTTTGTCTATTCTACAAATGCCAAATGGTATTCCTGTTGCAACAGTTGCGTTAAACGCAGCTAAAAATGCTGGAATTCTTGCTGCAAAAATTATTGGATCATCTAATCCTGAAGTGTTAATCAAATTAATGGATTACATGGAAGAAATGAAATCTAAAGTTTTAGAAAGCGCCGAGAAGTTGAAATAATCATTCGTACAACAAATACTTTTGTCGAATTTTTTTAAACTCTTGTAGACCTGGTTGCCAAGTAGCTCTAATTTCTTTGGCTGTCCAACCTGCATAAATTTGTTCACGTAATTTTGACGTACCAGCTAAGCGATTAAAAAATCCCATTTGATCTACAAACATTACCGAATCGCCTAATAATTCTTTTGCTTGAATCAAATAATTCAAATTTATCTCATACTTGCGTTTAGAAATACTTGAATGCAAATCAATTCCATTGCAATTTTTGTTTTCATATAAAGGACTTTTTGCTCCAATCGTTGATACGGGTGTAAATTGAAAATCATCTTTTGGAAATCTTGGATGCCCAAACATTTCAAATGGACGATCTGTTCCTCTACCAACACTGACAGTTGTTGCTTCAAACAAACACAAACTTGGATAAAGTGCAATTGCAGCTTCTGATCTTAAATTAGGTGATGGAGCAACTGGAATTACATATTTGGTTTTATGTGTGTAATTTCGGCAAGGAATCACCCATAATTTACATTCCAAACTATCTCTTAACCAGCGTTGACCGTTGATCATCATTGCATATTCTCCGATTGTCATTCCATATACAATTGGAACGGGATGCATTCCAACAAACGAACGTTGCGCCGGCTCTCGAACAGGTCCATCAATATAATGTCCATTTGGATTTGGTCTATCTAAAACCACCAATTGCTTTCCATTTTCAGCGCAAGCCTCCATAACATAATGCAATGTCGAAATGTATGTGTAAAAGCGAACTCCAACATCTTGAATATCGTAAATTACAATGTCAATATCAGACAATTGTGTTGGTGTTGGTTTCTTATTTTGACCGTAAAGTGAAATTAATGGTAAACCAGTTTTTTCGTCCATTGTACTATAGACTTTTTCACCTGCATCTGCTTGACCTCTAAACCCATGTTCGGGTGCAAAAACCTTAATTACTTTTAGATTTAGAGCAAGTAAAGTATCTACTAAATGTACGTTCCCTACCATTGAAGTTTGATTACTTACAACAGCAATATTCTTGTTTTGTAAAGAATCCATGAACAAATGGAGTCTGTCAATTCCTAATATTGGGTGATGTATTGAATTTGTTATAATACTTTCTTCCTTGATACAATCTACATCATCAATAAGGCATTCCTCAATAATTTGAGTTTGATTTGTTCCAATATCTCTTTTGTTCTGAATACCACAC
>JBILYS010000250.1:0-3711 GCA_044377625.1 Crocinitomicaceae bacterium | reverse complement strand
CACTGCATCCAACATAGAACATTTGTCTTGGGTTGCTTGAAATGAAATATCTTGTGGATACATACTAGTAGTATCTGTTACTACAAATTCTCTTTTAGAAAATTTCTCTGACACTTGAACGGTATCGTTCAACACCTTCACGGTTCCGATTAATTTAAACATATTGTTTGCTTTTGTTATATTGTTGTTGTTTTATCCATTATTAAAAGAAAGAAGTGTCATCCAAGCTTCTTCCAGTTTGTTTTCTGCTAAAAAATCCTTTGCTTTTTGGTGTAACGTTCGTTCCAATTCAGAAGGATTGTCTTCTAAAGATACAAAAATTTCACTTAGTTCCAATAATTTAAACTCATTTACATCAGTTTCATTTGGAATTTCTTCTATTCCTCCGAGTTGACCTAAATCATTACCTGTTAACACCTTACTGTTTCTAAAGTCTTCAGGTAATTGATCATATCCAACACCGCATGTTGTAATTGGTTTTGCAATTTCAAACATGGAATTTTTATCAGCTCTACAATACCAATTACCCCCCATTCTCGAAACTAAATCAATTTTATGTTGGTCAATCATACCTTTTTCATCTAAAATGGCTTCATTGATATGGATTTGAACAACTTCACAAATGATTAAATTACCTGCACCACCTTCAGTTCCTAATTCAATTACTTCATTCACCTTACATTCAAATTGAACAGGTGATTCAGCAACGCGCATTGGTTTTATTTTCTCGGAAGGAAGCGGAGTGAAGCCCGCCTTTTTAAACTCATCAACTCCAGCTGGATAGGGTGAACTTGCTAAGCTCATTTGGTGTACAATATCATAATTCACAATATTGATTACTACCTCTGGAACAATTTTTACATTGTTATACGTGTCTTTTGTTGTATTTGCTCTTCCAGAACGAGCCGGAGAAAAGATTAAAATTGGTGGATTAGCACTGAAAACATTGAAAAAACTAAAAGGAGCCAAATTTGGATTTCCGTCGATATCTATTGTTGAGGCAAAAGCAATCGGTCGTGGACCAATTGCACCCAATAAATATTGGTGAAGAACAGGAATTGTTAATGATTTTGGATCGATACTTAGCATGCAGTTTTATTTCGTGCAACAAAGATAATTTGATTTCCATTCTAATCCATTAGAAGTTTTGAGGACTTTTCCACAAAAAAACGAGAAATAATAGTTTTTTCTACCTCTTAATTTCATTCTTTAAAATAATTAAATATCTTTGCACTCCCAATGCTAATAACAAAGGGAACTATAGGGGTTAATCGAAACCTTTTTTAGAATTGAATTTGCGGATATGGTGAAATTGGTAGACATGCTAGACTTAGGATCTAGTGCCGCGAGGCGTGTGGGTTCGAGTCCCTCTATCCGCACTAAAAAAGGTCTCGTTAGTTAACGAGACCTTTTTTGTTTTATTTAAGTTTAAAAATTAGAGAAAATGAACGTAATTCGCCAAGATGTTGATGCGTTAAACGCAGTATTGAAAATCACAGTTGCTCCCGAAGATTATCAAAAAAAGGTTAGTGCAATTTTAGATAAACATAGAAAAACAGCTAAAATACCAGGTTTTCGTCCAGGACATGTGCCGATGGGAATGATTCAAAAACAATATGGTAAAGCAGTATTAATTGAGGAATTGAATAAAGTGGTAAACGATACTTTATCTAATTATATCAGAGAAAATAAAATTGAAATTCTAGGTAACCCAATTCCAAAAGAAGGAGTAGAGGTAATAGGAAGTTTTGAAAAACCTGAAATTTTTGAATTTGAATACGAAATTGGTTTAACACCAAAAATTGAGGTTCCACTTTCTTCAAAAAGTAAATACGATTATATCAAAGTTAAAATCGATAAAGATTTAGTTGATAAACAAATTGATGATTTGCGTCGTCGATATGGGAAACTTCTTTCTGTTGATTCAATTGAAGATAGAGATATGATTTTGGCACAATTTGTTGAGTTGAAAGAAGATGGATCTATCTTAGAAGGTGGAATTCTTCACTCTTCAACAATTTCAATGGAATATGTTGTTGACGACAAAGTGAAAAAAGAATTGCTTGGAAAAATGAAGAATGATAAAGTTGTTGTGAAACCTTCAACTGTTTCTCGTGGAGCTAAAGATACTGCTGCAATGCTTGGAATCAAGGAGGAAGAATTAGCAACGATTTCGGATAAATTCCAAATGACAATCAATGAAATTAAAAGAATGGAATTGGCTGAAATGAATCAAGAACTTTTTGACAAGCTTTTTGGTCCTGGAGCAATTACTTCTGATAAGGAATTGAGAGAAAGAATTACTGTTGATATGGGTGGAATGTTTTCAGGAGATTCAGATCGCCTTTTAACACGTGAGATTTTTAATGATTTGATTGATAAAACGAAAGTTGAATTACCAAATAGGTTCTTGAAACGTTGGATTAAATTGTCTCAAGAAACGCCAATTACAGATGAACAAATTGATTTGGAATTTGATAATTATTTAAAAAACTTGAAATGGCAATTGATTCAAGGAAACATTTTTAGAGAAAACAAAATTGGCCTTGATAATCAAGAAGTAATCGAATTTACGAAAAGCTTATTGATAAGTAATTTTGCTCAATATGGCATTCCAGCTCCTGAAGAAAAGGAATTACTGGCTTCAGCAATGCAAGTATTACAAAATAGAGAAGAAGCTAACCGAGTGTACGATATGTTGGCCGAACAAAAGTTAACACAGTATTTTAAAAGCACTGTTAAATTGAATGAAAAGGAAGTTTCTTACGATAAATTCGTGGAATTGGCTTCTAAATAATTTAAGTCGAAATTTTATTATTACTCTCAGTGAAAGCTGAGAGTTTTTTTATGTTCTTTTTTCATAGAATCTTTTGATTAATTTTACATACGAAAAAACTCAGGGAACAATTATGTCAAAATCAATCAATTTTAGGATAAAGTTTTTTAGCACGATTGCTTTACTATTTTTATTTGTTTCCAATTCAATCGCTCAGCCTTCATCTATCAACCGTAAGAAAAATCCTTATTCTTGGATGTTTGGTGTCAGTTGGAATGTTGTAGATGATGATGGGCAAGCTTTTTCTAATTTATTTGATGTAAAAGGTTCATGGAATTACCTTCCTTATCCAACTAGAATTTCGATTGACAAATACCTTAAAAAAGGCTGGAGTTTGGAAGGAATGGTTGCGTTTAACAAATACACTTCTTCGAAACTAATCAATGACACAACCGGTTTATCTGGAATTTTTCTTTCAGGTGATTTTCATGTGAAATACAGTTTTTATCGGTTTTTCTCACCAACAAAATGGTTTGATCCTTATCTATCTGCAGGATTGGGTGTAACGTATAGACAAGTGATGGCTTCACCAATTACACCGACATGTAACATTGCTTTGGGGGCTAATTTTTGGTTTTCAAAATCGTGGGGAGTTCAAGTTCAAACGATGGGAAAATTAGGTTTGGTGTCAGACATTTACACTTCAAAAACAGATTATTTGCAGCACACGGTGGGTGTAGTATACCGAAAGCAACCTAAGCGTAAACATAGCAGAAACAATAAAAAGCGTTATGGCTGGACCAAAGAAACGCAGAAATATAAAAGAAGAAATACGTAAATATTTTTTATTGAAAATCAAAAAAGCCATCCGTTCGTCAGCTGACGGACGAATGGCTTTTTTTTGTAACAGTGGTGGTTTAAGCTTTTCTGGGACT
>JBILYS010000249.1:0-3716 GCA_044377625.1 Crocinitomicaceae bacterium | reverse complement strand
TTTCGGAAACGAGAGAAGTAATAATGCTCATGAACGAAAAAGAGGAGATTTATCGAAATTATAAATTAAAAATTCAGGAAATAATGTCAAATCAATGTTCATTTGGTTCTGAAAAGAAAGAAGTTTTATTAGCTAACAGTGCATTGAATTTGTTGAAACAGGAGTTTTTAAAGAACTATGAACCTAGAAAGTTAACCGTCAACTCGATTGAAACAATTAATCTATTTGATGTTGCTCTCTTAATTTCAAATGCAATAGCAAAGAATTTAGAATAATTTTTAGATTTTGTTCAATTTTTCACATTATTATATAAGATAAAAACATCCGAGATAGATTTATTTTTTACTTTTGACAAATGTGTTTTCTATTGAAAAATTAGAACTATAGACATAAAATAAACGATAACCATGAAAAACAATCTCTAAATAGTAAAATAAATTTCAATCAAACTATTTATATCGGATAAATAAATCCTTTTAATAGAAATAAAAAATTATAAACATGGATAAAAATAGATTGCGCACATTGACAGAGCCATTTAAAATTAAAATGGTTGAGCCTTTAAAAGTTACAACTGAAAATTATCGAGAGAAAACCCTTAAAGAAGCTGGTTATAATACGTTTCTTCTGAAATCAAAAGATGTATTTATTGATCTTTTGACTGATAGTGGAACAGGTGCTATGAGTGATAAACAGTGGAGCGGAATTATGATGGGTGATGAAAGTTATGCTGGAGCGAGAAGTTGGGAGCATTTAGAAAGTGTCGTGAAGGAATTAACTGGAATGCCTTATATCTTGCCAACACATCAAGGAAGGGCAGCAGAAAGAATTTTGTATAGTATTCTTGGAGGCAAAGATAAAGTGTTTATCAGTAATACGCACTTTGATACTACGCGCGCAAACATTGAATATACCGGAGCAATGGCTATTGATATTGTTTGTGAAGAAGCAAAAGACAACCAAATAGATTTGCCTTTTAAAGGAAACATTGACCTGTTAAAGTTGGAGGAATTGATCCAACAATATGGTTCTGAGTCCATGGCCGCTGTAATTATGACTGTTACGAATAATTCTTCAGGTGGTCAACCTGTTAGTATGGCCAACATGAAAGCTGTTAGAAAAATTTGTGATAATCACGGTGTCTTAATGGTTATTGATGGATGTAGAATTGCTGAAAATAGTTATTTCGTTCATCACCGAGAAAAAGAATATAGTCATTTGACATATGAGCAGATAGCCAAAGAAATGTTAAATCTTGGTGATGCTTTTATCATGAGTGCTAAAAAAGATGGACTTGTAAATATGGGTGGTCTTCTAACGGTTAAGGATGAAGCACTTTCTGTTAAATGCAAAAACATGCTCATCATTTCAGAGGGTTTTACGACATATGGAGGTCTTTCCGGAAGAGATATGGAAGCATTAGCTATTGGGTTAAAGGAAGTGTTTGATAAAGATTATTTACATTACAGAATAAGAAGTACAGCTTATCTTGGAGAACATTTAAGAGCAAAAGGAATTCCTGTTGTTTGGCCAATTGGTGGACATGCAGTCTACATAGATGCTAAAAAATTATATGCTAATATTCCTGTAAATCAATATCCTGGACATGCGTTAGTGTGTGATTTGTACTTAAAAGGAGGTATTCGTTGTGTTGAAGTTGGAAGTGTAATGTTTGGGAAATATGACGAAAATGGTGAATTGATTCCTGCAGCAAATGAATTAGTTCGTTTAGCAATTCCTAGAAGAGTATATACACAAAGTCATATTGATTTTGTTCTTGATGTTTTTGATGATATTTTGGAGTTAACAGAGAAAACTGAAGGGTATAAAATCACATATGAACCGCCATTTTTAAGACATTTTACTGCACATTTTGAACCTATAAATTTATAATTATGACACTTAAAATTGAAAAAAGAGCGTGGGCTGAACCGTATAAAATGAAAATGGTTGAGCTGTTAAAAATGACAACAAAAGCGCAACGAATCAAAGCATTAAAAGAGGCTGGATACAATACTTTTTTATTGAAATCAGAAGATGTCTACATTGATCTCTTAACGGATAGTGGAACAAATGCTATGAGTGATCGACAATGGGCAGCTTTTATGACTGGTGATGAATCTTACGCAGGAAGTAAAAGTTATTACAACATGGAACGCGCTATACAAACATATTATGGCTATAAATATGTAATTCCAACGCATCAAGGTCGAGGAGCAGAAAATATTCTTTCTCAAATTTTAATAAAAAAGGGAGATGTCATTCCTGGCAATATGTATTTCACAACTACGCGACTGCATCAAGAGCTCGCTGGTGGAAAATTTGAAGATATTATTATTGACGAAGCACATGACGCTTTAAATGAATTTCCTTTTAAAGGGAATGTTGATCTTAACAAATTGGAGAAGATCGTAAACAAATACGGAGCTGATAAAATTCCTTATGTAAGCATTGCAACGAATGTAAATATGGCTGGTGGGCAACCAATCAGCATGGAAAATTTGAAAGAACTCAGAAAATATACCCTTCAACATGGTATTAGAATTATCCATGATATGACCAGAGTTGCTGAAAATGCATATTTTATTCAACAACGAGAAAAAGGATATTTATTAAAAACGATTAAAGAAATAGTACACGAAATTTGTTCTCTTACTGACGGTGCAACGATGAGTGCGAAGAAAGATGCGCTTGTAAACATTGGCGGTTTTCTTGCAACCAATGAATGGGATGTATATGAAGAAGCTAGAAATTTAGTAGTAGTTTATGAAGGGTTGCATACTTACGGTGGACTTGCTGGAAGAGATATGGAGGCAATAGCTGTTGGAATCAAAGAAAGTTTGGATGATTACCACCAAAAAGCGCGAATTGGTCAAGTTGAATATCTTGGAAAAAGGATGCAGGAATATGGAATTCCAATAGTTAAACCAATTGGAGGACATGGAATTTTTGTTGATGCGAAAGCCTTTTTACCTCACTTGTCTCAAGATGATTTTCCAGCTCAAACTTTGGCGGCTGAAATATATGCAGATTCAGGGGTTAGAACAATGGAACGAGGAATTGTTTCGGCAGGCAGAAATTCCAAAGGTGAAAATTATTACCCAAAATTAGAATTAGTAAGATTTACAATTCCAAGACGTGTCTATACGCAAGCACACATGGATGTAGTTGCTGAATCAACAGCTATGGTATATGATAGACGTAAAAAAATTAAAGGAATGAAAATGATCTATGAACCGAAATATTTGAGATTCTTCCAAGCGCGTTTTGAGAAAATAAAATAAATGATAGTCTCTCAACTAATTGCTCCAAAAAGCATTGCGATCATTGGTGCTTCTGAAAATGAAAGTAAACCTGGTGGAAAAGTTGTCCGTAATCTTTTAAATGGTGCTTTTAAAGGAACGATATTCGCCGTGAACCATAAGTCTATCGACATTGATGGAGTTCAATGGGTTAAAGATGTTAAAGAACTTGGAAATGTTGATTTGACGATAATTGCAATACCGTCAAATCAATGCATTCAAACCGTCGACGATCTAATAAAAAAAGGGACAAAGGCTTTTATAATATATTCTGCAGGCTTTTCTGAGGCGGGACATATTGGAATCGAACTTGAAAAGGAACTTGTAGCTAAAATTAATAAAGCAAACGGGACATTAATAGGACCAAATTGCGTAGGAATAATAAATGACACGTACAAAGGAGTCTTCACAACA
>JBILYS010000248.1:0-3727 GCA_044377625.1 Crocinitomicaceae bacterium | reverse complement strand
CGGAAAAAACTGGCAAAAAATGGGTCTTGAAAAGACCGAAAGAATCAGTGCAATTGAAATCCATCCGAAAGACAAAAACACCGTTTATGTTGGTGCGATGGGAGCCTTGTGGGGAGACAATGAAGATAGAGGTGTTTTTAAAACGATTGATGGCGGAAAGACATGGACGAAAGTTTTGTATTTGAATGCTTTTACTGGTTGTTCAGACCTTGTAATGGATCCAACTAATCCAGAAATACTTTATGCTTCTTTCTGGGAATATAGAAGAACAGCTTGGTCTTTTAATTCTGGTGGATTGAATAGCTCTTTACACAAAAGTATCGATGGAGGAAAAACATGGGTGAAAATTCACACTGGTTTTCCAAAAGGAGTTTTAGGTAGAATTGCTGTTACAGTAGCTCCTTCAAATTCTGCCATTCTATATGCTGTTGTTGAAGCAGAAAAAGATACTGAAAAAGGATTGTACCGTTCGGATGATGCAGGTGTTACTTGGAAACATTTAAATGGTGATTTTGGGTTAACCGTTCGTCCATTTTATTTTTCACGAATTGTTGTGGACCCAAAAGATCCTAATACTGTTGTCAAAGCAGGTTTGTCTGGTTCCATTAGTCATGATGGAGGAAAGACATTTAAAGGTCTTGGTATGATGCATTCTGACATTCATGATATTTGGTTTGATGTGAAGGATTCAGACAAAATGTTTGTTGCAACCGACGGTGGATTATATCGATCATTAAATGGAGGAACAACAATGGAAATTATTGAAAATTTGCCGATTTGTATGTTCTATCATGTAAGTGTAGACAATCAAATACCGTATAATATTTATGGAGGTTTACAAGATAACGGATCATGGTTTGGCCCATCGGCTAGTCCTGGAGGAATTGAAGCACGTGATTGGGAATCAATCGGAATGGGTGATGGTTTTAGAGTTTATCCGCATCCAACAAACCCAAAAATCATGTATTCTGAAATGCAAGGTGCTGAAGCAGTTTGGAGATATGACAGCGAGAAGAAGCAAGTTAAAACAGTTAAACCTTTTCCTGTAACAGGAGATCCAAAATACCGTTTCAACTGGAATGCTGCTATAACCACTAGTCAACATCAACCGGATCGTTTATATATTGGAAGTCAGTTCCTTCATAAGTCGGACGACATGGGAAATAATTGGAAGAAAATGTCACCAGATCTAACAACAAACAATCCTACGAAACAACAACAAGTTCAATCAGGTGGTTTATCGGCAGACAATTCAGGTGCAGAAAATCATTGTACCATTTTCACGATTGCAGAATCACCGTTAGATGAAAATATTATTTGGATTGGAACCGATGATGGGAATGTGCAGCTTACAAAAGACGGTGGAAAGACGTGGACTAATTTGACACTGAACATCAAAGGACTTCCTGTCAACACGTGGTGTTATCATATTGAAGCAAGTTCATTCGATAAAGCAACGGCATACGCTGTTTTTGATGGCCATACAAAAAATGATAAAAACGCGTATGTTTATAAAACGATGGACAATGGACTTACTTGGAAATCTATTGTAACTGCCGATATCACTAGCTTTGCACGAAATATTCAGGAAGATTATAAAAATCCGAATTTGCTTTTCCTTGGAACGGAATTAGGATTGTTCATAACCATTGATGGGGGATTAAGCTGGTCTAAATTTACGAATGGTGTTCCTGCTGCTGCGGTTCATTATATTGAATTGCACCCAAAGACAAATGATTTGATTTTAGGAACACATGGTCGCGGAATTATAATCATTGATGACATTAGTCCACTACGTGCGTTAACTGCAGAAGTATTATCAAAACCGCTTTATTTTTTCCCGTCCAAAACGTATGAAATGGACGAGACAAGTACATTTGGAGGAGCAAGTAGTGAAACCCAATTCATAGGTTCAAATCCATCTTCATCGGCACAAATTAAATATTACTTATCTAAAAGACATACGTTTGGAAAAATGAGTTTAGATCTTTATGATAGCAATGACAAATGGATCACAACAATTTCTCCAGGAAAACAAAAAGGAATCAACATTGTAGAATGGGGATGTAATTCAATGGCTCCAAAAGTTGCTGCAGGTAAAACAATTTCCGGTAGCTCTATGTTTTCTCCTCGAGTTCAAGCTGGAAAATATAAGGTTGTCATTACAAAAGGTTCAGAGAAATTTGAAAGTTCTCTAGAATTGAAATATCCTACAAATACTGTTTTCACATCAGAAGAAAGAAAACTTCAAGAAGCTACAACCAAAACGTTGTATGACATGACAGAAGAATTAGCTTACTTGGTTTACGAAATGGATGAATACATGCTTCATTCGGAGAAAGTAATGAAAGAAAATGCAAGTTTAAAAAAGCAAGCATTGAAATTGAATACAGATCTGAATGCATTAAAGGATGTTTTAGTTGTAACCAAAGGTGATAATTATGTTGGTGCAGGTGAGCCTCAATTGAGAGAAAAAATTGGGGATCTATACAGCACGATTGGATCTTATTATGGTGGCCCTTCAGTTTCTCAATTGGAAACAATGAAAATGTTACAAGATAGATTGGACGATGGGAAAAAGAAATTTCAACTAATAAAAGATGCCCAAATTGGCAAATACAAAGTAGCCACAGAAAAGGCAGGTATCACTTATGTTGTATTGAAGACGTTTGAAGAATTTGTAAAGAAGGATTAATTGGAATTTTTATAAATAGAAAGGCTCCATCTGGAGCCTTTTTTTATTCTACAATTAAAATACGTGTTACTTTCAAACCATTATTTTCGAAAGAAAGAAAGTATTCTCCTTTAGTTGCTTTGTCCAAAATAAGTATTGATTGAGTTCCATCTTTAACGATTTTAAAGGCACATTTCTGACCTATTGCATTTGTGACTGAAGTGTTATTTAATGTTTCAATAGATGAATTGATATTAAAAACACCTGTTTTAGAAGGATTTGGATAAATCGAAATCGGATTTGAATTCAAGGTACCTGTTGAAAGAGTTCCAATAATTCCTCTTTTGTATATCACTTTACCACTATAGCCATCTTGGAAAACACAATGAACTTTCCCATTTGCGTAAACGATATCTGGGTTTGTTTGTGCTCCTTGAACTGAGTCATTCACAAGTGCTTTCGAATTTATAATTTCACTGATTGTTCCTGTGGTTGTAATTCCAGAAAAGATTTCTGTATTGGAAGTTTCTGCTTCTTGCCACACCATAACGATAGTATCATTTGTTCCAGTAATTCTTGGATAATTTTGCGAACCGTTTACATTAGTTGGAGGTGTGATCATTGTCATTGATTGAAATGTAAGCGAAGGACTTGTAGAAGTTTCTGAAATATAAGTTCTATATGCACCAGATGCTCGACTCGCAGAAACCGTTATTAAGTTTCCATTATTAAACATGCCATGCGGTCCTGTTGATGGACAAGAATTTACAAACCAATTCAATTCATCAACATTTGCATATTCTGGAAATGTCATTCCATCATCATTCGAATAAACAGCATAAATATCTCGAATGTTGACATCGTTATTTCTATATAACAAAGCATGTTGTGAACCATCAATGACATATTCTGCTGGACAACAATCGCACGCTTCTTCAGGAATGGAAAGTGCAATTTCCATTTCAGGTTGATAAGTAATTCCTTGATCTATTGAATGAACAACATTATATCGTGGGTTTGTCATGGATGCATCATGAGCCATGTAAACAATCG
>JBILYS010000247.1:0-3731 GCA_044377625.1 Crocinitomicaceae bacterium | reverse complement strand
TGTTGTCTAATGCTGCTTTAATAAATGCCACAAATAAAGGATGTGGATTAGCAACGGTACTTTTATATTCTGGGTGAAATTGAACTCCAACAAACCATGGGTGATTTTCAATTTCAACAACTTCAACTAGTCCTGTTTCAGGATTTTTTCCAGTTGGAATCATTCCAGCTTTTTCAAATTCTTTTAAATATTCATTATTGAACTCATAACGGTGTCTGTGACGTTCTGAGATTCTATCAGTATTATATGCTGTTGCAACTTTAGATCCTGGTTTTAATTGACATTTGTAAGCACCAAGTCTCATTGTTCCACCCATATTTGAAATGGATTTTTGTTCTTCCATCATGCTGATAACAGGATAATTACTATCCTCAGCAATTTCAGTTGTATGAGCATCTGAATGACCTAAGACGTGACGTGCAAATTCAATTACTGCGCATTGCATTCCAAGGCAGATTCCAAAAAACGGGATTTTATTTTCACGGGCATAACGAACTGCTTCAATTTTTCCAGAAATTCCTCGTGATCCAAATCCTGGAGCAACAAGAATTCCATCAAGATCTCTAAGTTCTTCGTCAATATTTGATTTTGTCAGTTTTTCTGAATGAATCCATTTAACATTAACTCTAGTTTCATTAGACACGCCAGCATGGATAATTGCTTCACTAATAGATTTATAAGAATCTTTCAATTCAACATATTTACCAATCAATGCAATATTAACTTCTGATTTTGGATGTTTTAATCTGTCCAAAAAGTTTTTCCAATTATCTAGTTTTGGTGTCGATTTTGAAGAAAGTCCTAGTTTTTCAAGTACAACTTTATCCAACTCTTCAGCCTGCATTAACAAAGGAACATCGTATATTGAATCAGCGTCTCGTGCTTCAATAACGGCGTTCATGCTAACATTACAGAACTTCGCGATTTTCTTTCTTAACGTTAAATCTAATTCATGCTCTGTTCTACAGCATAAAATGTCTGGCTGAACACCTAATTCTAATAATTGCTTAACAGAATGTTGAGTTGGCTTCGTTTTTAATTCGCCAGCAGCTGCTAAATATGGAACAAGTGTCAAATGAATTACAATACAATCATTTTCAAATTCCCATAACATTTGTCGAACTGCTTCAACATAAGGCAATGATTCAATATCACCTACTGTTCCTCCAATTTCTGTAATAACAATGTCGTATGTTCCTTTATTTCCAAGAATTTGAATTCTATCTTTAATCTCGTCAGTGATATGAGGAATTACTTGAACTGTTTTACCTAAAAACTCACCTCGACGCTCTTTTTCAATAACTGCTTGGTAAATTCTTCCGGTCGTAACATTGTTCGCTTGAGAAGTTGGTACATTTAAGAATCGCTCATAATGACCAAGATCTAAGTCTGTTTCAGCGCCATCATCCGTTACAAAACATTCACCATGCTCATAAGGATTCAATGTTCCTGGATCGATATTGATATAAGGATCTAATTTTTGAATGGTTGTTGAATAACCTCTTGCTTGAAGCAATTTTGCTAGAGACGCTGCAATAATCCCTTTTCCCAGTGAAGATGTTACTCCCCCTGTTACAAATACGTATTTTGTTGAATTTGACATGTATATTTGAAATGTAACTACGGGGCGCAAAGTTAGTAGATTCCTTTTAATCTGGAAGCTTTATTTAGCAAGAGAATAAAAATAATATCAACAAATAGCCAACAATCGTTAATTAGACCAATTTTCATTGGTTCCAAGTTGGCAATAAAACTTACTTTTCCTCACCAACGAATCTTCAAATACTGGACAACCGAAATCATCTAGACGCGGATAATGTGGGGTTTTTCGCTCGATTTTTTTAGGTAGAAAAATCAAGTCATGCATGAGTCTGTTTTGAAAAGCGTGTCTAATTTTCTCACTGTCAACTCCAATTCTCATAGTTGTATATTGCCCGTACCCTAAATTGTAAGAAATTCCTCCATACACTATGCCGTGACTAGTTTTTCCATATGGTAAGTTTTCCAATTCTCTATAACCACTTGGACATTTGTCAAAACCTTCTTTGTTCCAAATGGAATTTGCTGTTTCTCCAGTCCAAATATTCAAGCCAGTAGTGAATTTAAAATCTTTCAATCGGTAATTCATTGTTATATGACCTGTTCTGAAACGATCTTTTCCTTGTCCACCAAAAATATCGTTTTCCAATAAAAGCGAAAAAGATTTCAAATGAACAGCCCAACCGCCTGACAATTGGCTTGTTTTTGCATTGTCGAAATACCAGATATAATTGTAGCCAAGTCCATAATTGTAGGTCGAATTATGCAACAATCCGTTCAATTGAAAATCTGGAGTCATTTCTTTTTTACCACCTAATAGGATTAATCCTAAACTATTTCTTGATTCCCAA
Organism: Crocinitomicaceae bacterium; assembly: GCA_044377625.1. Lineage (GTDB taxonomy): Bacteria > Bacteroidota > Bacteroidia > Flavobacteriales_D > Crocinitomicaceae > M0103. The sequence continues at coordinate 1,341 of JBILYS010000247.1, read as the reverse complement.
AAATTCTTTCTCTTACCATAATTTGTTAAATTGATAGTAAAAGTGGAGCCCGCATTAATTTGATAGAAGTAATCGTGATAAAAACTATTCAATGAAATTCCGATATTATTGAGATGAGTTCCTACGTTGAATAAAATTCCAACTGACATTCCAACTTTTTCAGCTTTGAATGTTTGTTCAAAGGATGAAATGGGGATTAAAAACAGTAAAAGGAATATTTTTTTCACAGCGCAAAGATGTCAAAAAACATTCCAAAACGATATACTTCCAAAAAACTGCTCACTTTTACCAATCGTCAATAAAATACCTATTTTTCGAAGGAAGACCTTATTTTTGTTTCATGTCAACAAGTAAAAGACTTTATTGGATTGCTCAGTTCATCGGTTGGACTTCTTATGTGTCGTTGATTTTTCTCGCAAGCTACGCAGATAACCCAAAACAAATAGACCTGATATTCATTACGAATATTTTAAGCCTTATATTTTTTGGAATTCTTTGGACACATTTAATGCGAATTTCTTTCTTTAAGTTAGAATGGCTAGATCTGAGATTAGCACCTCTAATTCCTCGAGTCTTAGTTGGTTCAATGATTTGCTCTATTTTAATTGCTGTCTCAACAACATCATTGTCGTTGTTGATTGATATTAAAGAAAAAGATAGTCTGACTCCGTTAAATGTTATCATAAATGTTTTCGCTGTTCTTGTGTTGATTTTGTTCTGGAATTCGATCTATTTTACCTTCCATTTCTTTCAGAAATCCAGAAAACAAGAGTTGAATAATTTAACTTTGGAATCCAGTAGAAATGAAATTGAATTAAAAAATCTACGTTCACAATTAAACCCCCATTTTCTTTTTAATTCGTTGAATAGCATACGAGCGCTGATTGATATCGAACCTTCAAAGGCAAAAGTTTCGGTCACAACATTGTCTAATTTATTAAGGAAATCACTTATTTTAGGAAGAGAAAACCTTGTTAGGCTTGACGAAGAAATTGAAATGGTTTCTAATTACCTTGAGTTGGAAAAGATAAGATTCGAGGAACGTTTAGAAGTGAAAATGGTACTTGATGCTGATTTAAACGATTTTATGTTACCACCTTTTTCCTTGCAAATGCTTGTTGAAAATGCAATTAAACATGGGATTTCTAATCTTGTAAATGGTGGTGAAATAATTATTGAAACAAAGAAAATAGCTGGAATCATAACAATTTCAGTCACTAATTCCGGGGAAATTGTTGACGGTAACAACATTGAAAAAGGAATTGGAATTGAAAACACAAAACGAAGATTGGCTTTGCAATTTAAGGATACAGCAGAATTTGAGTTAACTCAATATGGCAA
>JBILYS010000245.1:0-3732 GCA_044377625.1 Crocinitomicaceae bacterium | reverse complement strand
GGATGCAGGAATTCCACAATTAGTCATTGACCAAGTTGCATTCACTGAATTGTATGATTCAACAAAAACAGCTGCACAACAAATTCCAAGTAAAAATAGATTTAGCTTTAAAGGAGAATACCAATCATCAATTACTTCGGATATTCCATTAAATGCATTAAATGTTCCTCAAGGTGCGGTAACAGTTACTGCTGGAGGAATAAAATTAATTGAGGGCACTGATTTTACTGTAGATTATAATCTAGGTAGAGTGAAAATTCTTAATACAGGTATTTTAGAATCAAATACCCCGATCAAAATTTCAATAGAAAGTAATTCTGTGTTTGGATTTCAGGCAAGGTCGTTAATTGGTGGGCATTATAATTTTAGATTCAGTGATAAATTAAATCTAGGAGGTACCTGGTTAAGAATGATGGAAAGGCCTGTAACTCAAAAAGTGGATATAGGGAGCGAACCATTCAAAAATAACATGATTGGATTAGATGTGGCCTATAAAACAGATGTACCATTCCTCACTAAATTGGTGGATTTATTGCCTGTAATATCTACAACTCAAAAATCTACTTTCTCATTTACAGGTGAATTTGCTCACCTTATTCCGGGACAACCGAAGGCAATAAACAAAGACGGTACTTCTTATGTAGATGATTTTGAAGGTGCCCAAAGTGCGATTGATTTGCGTTCAGTAAGTTCTTGGAGATTGGCTTCTGTGCCTCAAGGTCAGCCTGATCTTTTCCCTGAAGGATCTTCTAAAACTCTTTCTGCTGGTTTCAAACGTGCTAAAGCATGTTGGTATTTAATTGATCCATTGTTCTATCAAAGTAACTCGTTGACTCCTCAGCACATCAAAGACGACCCTTCAATGTTGGCAGATAGCCGAATGCGTTTAGTTAATCAAACCGATATTTTTCCAAATTTACAACAGCAATACGGTTCAATTCCGAATATTCCAATGTTAGAATTGGCCTATTATCCTTTGGAAAGAGGAATGTATAATTACGACACAACGAATACTGTTAATCCAGACGGTACTTTTGTCAATCCAGAAAATCGTTGGGGTGGAATAATGCGCTCATTGTCAACCAATGACTTTGAACAAACGAATATTGAATTTATTCAGTTTTGGGTATTAGACCCTTTTAATGATGATGCAGAAAATGTTAATCCAAGCACTCAACATACTGGTGGGGATTTATATTTTAATCTTGGAAATATTTCTGAAGATGTATTGGCAGATTCAAGAAAAAGTTTTGAAAATGGTTTGCCTCCAACGGGTGTTTCAATAAACGATGATTTGGATACTACAGCTTGGGCAAGAATATCGACACAACAAGTTGTCGTAAATGCATTTGATACAGATCCAGCATCTCGTCTAAATCAGGATATTGGCTTAGATGGATGGAATAATGCCCAAGAAAAAATTGCATTTGATGCATATGTGACTTGGGTTCAAAATAATACAACTTTATCTGCTGCTGCAAAAGCTCAAATGATTCAAGATCCATCAAATGATGACTTTAATTATTATCGAGATGATAACTACGATGTTGCAAAGCTTGATATATTAAATCGATACAAGCATTTTAATGGTTCAGAAGGAAATTCTCCAACGACAGAAATGTCGGATACTGCAAATGCAGATGGATACCCAACGCAAGGTTCAAATACACCAGATTTGGAAGATATTAATCAAGATAATAACCTTGCAGAATCAGAAAGTTATTTCCAGTACCGTTTAAGTTTGCGTCCAAATGACATGGTTGTAGGTAAAAACTTTATTACGAACATTCAATCATACACGAATGGAACGAAAACCGAACGTTGGATTCAAGTAAAAATTCCGATTAAAGAATTTGAGAAAAAGGTTAATGGAATTCAAGATTTTAGATCTATTCGATTCATGCGTATGTTCATGAAAGATTTTGATGAAGAGGTGTTATTGCGTTTTGCTCGACTTGAATTCATTAGAGGTGAATGGAGAAGATATACAAGTGATTTAACACAACCAGGTGAAAATGTTCAGACAGATCCCAACTTAACAACGTTTAATATTGGTGCTGTCAATGTTGAAGAAAATGATCAACGTAGTCCTATTAAGTATGAAATTCCGCCAGGGATTGTTCGTGAAGTTGACCCTTCTCAAGTATATCAAAGACAATTAAATGAGCAATCTTTAGTCTTGGATATTTGTAATTTACAAGACGGTGACGCAAGAGCTGCTTATAAGAATGTTCAATTCGATGTTCGAACTTACAAGAAATTGAAAATGTATGTTCATGCTGAGGAGGTTCTTGCCGCGTTGCCATTGAATAATCAGGATTTAACGTTGTTTGTTCGTTTAGGAACAGATTTCAATGACAATTACTATGAATACGAGATGCCATTGGATAAAACACAATGGGGAGCAACTTTGCCGGAAGATATTTGGCCTGAATCAAATAATGTAGAAATCATTTTTGATGATCTTTTAGATTTAAAGAAAAAAAGAAATGCATTAATTGACGGAGGAAGTACATCATTGTCTTATGTCATTGAATACTCTGGCGAAGATCCCGCCAATCCACTGCGAAGATTAAAAGTAAAAGGAAGTCCAAACCTTCAAGGAATTAAAACGATCATGGTTGGTGTTCGAAATCCTAGTAAAACAGAATCTAATCCATGGCCAGATGATGGACAAGCAGAATGTGCAATTATTTGGATCAATGAATTACGATTAACAGACTTTATCAGCGAGGGTGGTTCGGCTGCGATTGCACAAGCTAAAGTACAATTGGCAGATTTCGCTAATGTGAACATGTCTGGAAATTATTCAGGAATTAACTGGGGAAGCATTGAAAGTCGCGTTCAAGAAAGACAACGAAATGAAAAAATCGGTGTTGACATGAATGCAAATGTTCAATTAGGACAATTTTTCGGAAAGCAAGCAGGCGTTTCATTGCCTTTCTTTTATGGTTATTCTTTAGGAATAATTAATCCTGAATATGACCCGTTCAATCCAGATGTGAAATTAGCTGATTATGATTTTGGAACGCGCAAAGAAAAAGCAAAATTAGGACAAGATTTCACTGAAAGAAAGTCTTATAATTTTACTAACGTAAGAAAAGAAGCAAAAGCAGGTTCAACAGGACATTTCTGGAGAGTTTCAAATTGGTCAGCAAGCTATGCTTATTCAGAAAATCTGCATAGAGATTTTAACACGAATTATGATAGGACAAAAACGTGGAATGGTGGATTGAATTATAATTATTCATTTACTGCCAAACCAATAGAACCTTTTAAAAAGTTAAAATTTGTTCAGAAATCAAAATGGTTAGCCATTATTAAAGATGTCAATTTATATTTGACTCCAAAAAATATTTCATTTACAAATGATTTGGTAAGGTCGTATAATGAACGCCAAGTTCGGAATAATATGGTGCCTGATTATGAATTTCAGCCTGTATATGTTAAACGATTTTCGTGGAATAGAAATTATAATGTTGGATATGACGTTACTAAAAATCTGAAAGTAACATTTGCTGCAACCAATAAATCAATATTTGCTGAAGGGAATGAAAGGGTGGATAGGAAATTGGATCCGGTTAATTATCAGCAGTTCAAAGATACTATTGCATCTCAAATGGCAACTTTTGGGAAAACGATGGATTACTCGCATAACTATAGTCTGAATTATACACTTCCATTGGATAAAATACCTGCTACAGATTGGATGACAGCCAATGTTAAATATGG
>JBILYS010000246.1:0-3732 GCA_044377625.1 Crocinitomicaceae bacterium | reverse complement strand
TACCAACATAGCATACACTTCAGCTGCTTCGGCTGCTTGGGATTTTGATGTTGTAACCAACAACGCAACGCCAGCAACTGCAGCAGCGGCATTATCAGCAACTACGCAATATTCTGTGATTGATCGTTATTCACTTTCGGTTGGTGCACAAACTTATACTGGTTTTCATAACATCTCTTTTGATGGTTCAACGGGTTCGCAAATAGCAACAAATGCTCCTCAAATTGGTGTGGATACCTATCAAGTTTGTCAAGGTGATTTTGCTACATTTAATAGCGTTTATCCTGCTACATCTTATGTGTGGAATTTCAATGGGGCAGCTGCAAATCCTGGAAATAGTCAAAATACAAATACCCAATTTAATACACCAGGATTTTTTACGATATCATTACAAGTTGTCACTGATTGTTGTGGAACTTCACCATTGAAAAGTGTTCTGCTTTATGTAGTTCGAAACCCAACAGCTACGGGGTCTGGAGCTGTTGCTATTTGCAATGGAGGTTCAACCACTTTAACACTTTCAGGTCTAGTAGCTAGTGATGTTGTAACGTGGTCACCGCTTACAGCTATAACGGCAAGTACAGCAAATACAATTACAGTAAATCCAACAGCAACAACTACCTATATTGCAACAGTAACCGGTTCTGTTACGAATGGTGGAACTACTGTTTATGGATGTCCTAGAACGATTACATTCCCTGTAACCGTGAATAGTTTACCGACAATTGCAATGTCCAATACATCAGTTATTTGTTTGAATGATGGAGCTGCAACAGCAACTGTTTCTTCACCCGGACTATATAATTTTGTATGGTCAAACGGGGGTACAACGTTCAACTCAACGAGTTCTACAATTAATAGTATAGCTTCCGGTTTATATACGGTAACAATAACTAATGCAGGAACATCATGCAGTACAACAGGTTCAACGATGGTGTTTCCATCTCCAACACAACCAAGTATTTATTTGCAAAGTAATACACCAACATGTACTGGAATTGCAAATGGTTCAGCAGTTGTGAATGTGTCCGGAGGAACAGCAATATATAGTTATTTATGGAACGGTGTTACACCAATTAATTCTCCAAATAGTATTACTCAGACTAATTTACTTCCTGGTAATTACACTGTTTCGGTCATGGATAACAACGGTTGTGCATCGAACCTTGTAGTAAATATTCCAGCTTTAACTTTACCAACCTATAATGTTACTACTAACAGCGGTGTATGTGCAGGAAATGATGCTATTTTCTCAGTTAGCGGAAGTGATGGTGCTTCTTTAACGTATAATATTGGAGCTGGAAATACAACAATTCTGTTAGATGATAATGCTCAGGATGTAACTATTCCAAATGCAATCGCGAGTCAAACGATGACTTTATCTGCTATTAATGGAAATTGTCTTATTCCTTTAGCCGTTTCAATTCCTTTAACTGTTGACCCGTGTGGATTATCAATCAAATTGACTTCGTTTACAGGAAACTGTGAAAATGATAATAAACGATTTAATTGGGTAACCGCAACAGAGGAAAATAATGATTTCTTTACGTTGGAGCACAGTCTGAATGGGGAAGTGTTTATTCCAATTGAAACAGTTCAAGCCGCTGGAAATTCTAATGTAACTACTTCATATTCTACAACTTTTTCTGAATCGAATAACCAAAATGTTTATTACCGATTGAGACAAACAGATTATGATGGAAATTATAGTTTTTCCAATATTATTTATGTTGGTTGTACCGATGCAAATGGCATTATTCTATATCCTAATCCTGCTACTATTCAACTTAATTTGCATGTTGAAAATGAGTCTGCAGGAGAATACAGTTTGGAGATTTATGACCTTCTTGGAAAAGAGGTTAAAACTTTCAACTACATGAAAGCGCTGAATACAGATATAAATATGGACATAAACGAATTAGTGAACGGAAATTATTTATTGAAAGTAAAAAATACATTAACAAAAGAGGAACTTCCAATAATGAAATTTGTTGTTCTAAGATAAGAGCTGTTATTATTTGATTTAAAGGATTAGGGAAGTTGAAATTCTAATCCTGTTTCTGCGCATGTCAATGAGATCGGAACGATAAAAAACAAAAATCGTTCCCTCTAAAAAACGGATAAAAGGAACAAAGAATTTATCGATAATTGTTCTTTCAATTCAATTTCTGGTAAATGTGTGAATAGTCAAATATTGGGTTCAATTTTGAATCAAGCATAAAAAAAACGAATAATGTATCCTTTTTTTTATTCTTGAGTATAACCACACTTAGGATAAAAATCTGTTCTATAAGTTAAACTGAATTTCCTACATTTGTAGACTCAAAACATTAATATTGAAAGAAGAAGAAAACACTGATTTAAATCAGATCACATTTCATAAACCTAAAAAAAAACGATCTCGTTTTAAAAGGTTCTTCCGTTATTCCTATTTCACCGTGCTTCATTTATTAGCCGCGGGAGCATTGTTTGCTATTTTTACTGCATTGGCTGTTCATTTTAAATGGACAAATGATAATGGTTCTGTCGACTTAAATAGTCGTTATATGACTAATTCTGCGGATAAATACAACCAAGGATTCAAAACAGATAGTATGTCTGTTGTGAAAAATGAATACATCATGTTCAGGCAAATTGGTGTGTTAACAAAATATTCTCCAACCAACGCCAAAACAATTTTAGAAGGATACCACAAAACCGGAAATATTGAAGTTGCTTTGAGAATGTTGGATGCGGTAAATCTATGCATGATTAAAAACAAGTCGTATCAAAAAGAAATTGCTCAAATTAAATGGGATAAAAATGACAAAGCATTGTCTGTTTTTGCTTGGTCGAATTACAATGAATGGAAACAGTTTTGTAAAGCAATAAAGGCAGACAAACATGCTATTGATTCTGTTTCTGCATTAACTGGTGTTGAATCTCGAATGATCGTTATGTGCTTGGTGGGCGAACAAGTGCGTATGTTTAATTCTGGCCGCGAAAAATTTAAGAAATATGTGACACCATTTAATCGCTTAATTCTCCCAAAAAATAGGGGATATGGTGTAACTGGTATTCTTCAAAACACTGCTGTTAAAATTGAGCATAATTTATATGATAAATCAAGTCCATTTTATGCAGGTGATTATTTCCAGAAATGCTTGAATGTGAAAGATTCTTTTCCTGAATTGATTAACGATACGATTGAAGCGCATAAAAACATTATTATTCAACGATTAATTAAAGGTGGAGATCATTTTTATTCCTACTTGTATACGGCATTCTTTTTACGTCAGTTCGAAGCACATTGGGTAAAAGCTGGATTTACGCTTTCCAACCGACCGGAGATTTTAGGTACCTTATTCAATCTTGGTTATCAAAAAAGTAAACCAAAGAAAAACCCAAGTGTTGGAGGTTCCAACTTCATTGTGGGCGACAAAGATTATACGTTTGGTGGATTGTGTTATGAATTCTATTACAGCGGTGAATTGCAGGATCTCTTCCCACTCACTGGTCAGGGATTTATTCCTTTAGATGAGGTGATTAAGAACAACAAGGACTTGGATGAAATTATTAAGAAACGGCTAGAAAAAGAGGAAAAGGACGAGGAAGAAAGGTTGAAACGAGAAGCAGCTGGATTGCTTTAAAATGATTAAAAAGGGCTTCAATAGATGCCCTTTTTAATTAATTCTAACATCTTCTTGTGACAATTATTTCATTATTCTTCAGGAAAAGGAATATACGTATCCT
>JBILYS010000033.1:0-10591 GCA_044377625.1 Crocinitomicaceae bacterium | reverse complement strand
CCAGTTATAATCATGAAATTTTCATTATTCAACAAAGAAACATCGTTCACAACTCTTTTCTCCCTCACAACGAATGGATGTCCCAATCCAACAATTTTCATTTCTTGACTTTCATTAAATTCTGCAAAAATCGTTTCTGGAAAATTCACTTTATAAATTGCACCTGAGATCCACACTTCCAGTTGTGCCAATTGATTTTCCCAAGATCCTAGATGATTTTCATTTTCAAGGCGCCATTTCTCCCATTGATTAAGTACTTGATAATCCCAAGCTAAAAAGAAATTCAGAACAGTTCCAACAATCAAATTCATTCGAACATCCATTCGACCTTGGATTTTTTCTAATTGATTTAAAGAATCTAACAAGTTGACTTGATTAGAAAAAAGTGAATCGCGTGTTTTCTTAAATTGCTCCGATTGAATGGTCAATTTCCGAAACAATTCCAGTTGTCGCTGAAACATTTTAACCTGATTGGCAAAGGATGTCACTTTTGTAGAAATACTATTAGCAACTTTTAAATTTCTACCAATTAAAGCAAAAACAAGCATAATATACAAACCAAAGATTGAACTTGAGATAAAATCAAAGGAAAAAAGTAAGGTAAAAGTGAAAGACGAAATTGGGATTAAAAACCTTAGTATTTTAGAAAACAGATTTTCATTAACGCTGTTTTCTTTTATATTTTGGAACTCTTTTTCAAGATTTTCAGATTTAAAAACCATTCCTTCAACTAAAAATTCTTGACACCAATCAGGTTGAGAAGACAAATCCAAAATTGCGTCATTTGTTAAATCCACAAATTCACTTCCTTCCATTAGTTGAGAAGCTAACAAATCAGAACCTTTCTTTGAAACAGTTCTATTTATCAATTGAAAAAAACTCTTTTTCCCAAAAATATCCATGTCAAAAGCAAAAGGATGTTGCGCATTTTTATATTCACTTCCGTCTTTGAAACGTGTCCAATTCCCATTCAAAACTTCCAATTCATTTTGATTTATTTCAATCAAAAGTTTGAACTTATCGCGCAAGTATTTGGCATTAACTGAACGATGAACTAAATATAAAAACAGCACTAAAAAGATAGTAATTGGATAAATAACACTGCCTTTTCCCCAGAATATATAACCTGACAAAACGCAACAAGCAAAAGCCATTAACCTTAAAGTACCAATTAATTGATACCGTTTTTTTGCTTTTGAATAATTTTCTTGATTCAGACTTATTCTGTCTTGATAATAAATTCTATTGTCCAAAATATTATTTTTCTTTTTGCAAATCTACTTAGAAATCATGCATTTGAAGTTAAGTTTCAATACCATTTCATTACAAACAATAAATTTCACTAATTTTAAGTCGTGAACGGAAAAATAGACAGATTAAAATTGGCCCATTTCGGGAACCTTGAACTTCTTGCGAAACAAGTTGTTGAAGGATTTATTACAGGTTTACATAAAAGTCCGTTTCATGGATTTTCAGTTGAATTTGCGGAGCACCGATTATATAATAAGGGTGAATCTACGCGCCATATTGACTGGAAATTATTTGCGCGCAGTGGTAAATTATTCACAAAAAAATACGAAGAAGAAACAAATCTTCGTTGTCAAATAGTTATCGATTGCTCAAGTTCAATGCTTTTTCCAAAAGATGCAGAATTAAATAAATTTGAATTCTCTGTTTATGCTGCGGCATCTTTGATTGAACTTTTAAAACGCCAAAGAGATGCTGTAGGACTTTCCTTATTTACAGACAAACTTGAATTGCACACAGCTGCGAAATCATCCATGACACATCACCGTTATCTATACAGTGAATTGGAAAAACGGATGACAAATTACTCTGAAACGACTAAAAAAGACACCAATGCTATTCAAGCAATTCACGATGTAGCTGAGTTATGTCATCAAAGGAGTTTAATCGTTATTTTCTCTGATTTATTAGATGATCCTGATAAATTAGATGAATTGTTTCAAGCATTGCAGCATTTAAAACACAATAAACACGAAGTAATATTATTCCATGTTGTGAGTCAAAAATTAGAAGTAGATTTTAATTTAGATAATCGCCCATACAATTTAGTAGACATGGAAACTGGTGAAAATTTAAAACTTCAACCAGCTGAAATTAAGGAATTCTATGTGGATTCTATCACAAAATATTTCAACGAGTTAAAAATGCGTTGTGCAAATTATCAAATCGATTTCATGCCAGCTGACATAGATAAAGGAGTAAATCAAATTCTTCTGCAATACATGTTGAAACGACAAAAATTGTTTTAATTTTTGAGTATTTCATTTTATCCTACCAATTTAATAGAATTAATTCTTTACTTTTACATCTTATTTCATTTTAAAATATTATTCATCCTATGTTGTCTAAAAAATCAAAATATGCGATCAAGGCATTGATTTGTCTAGCAAAAAAGTATGAGAATAAAACGCCTGTAAAAATTTCAGAAATTTCAGAGGAAGAAAAAATCCCAAGAAAGTTTCTTGAGGCAATTCTAGTAGAATTGCGCAATAATGGTTTGCTTCATAGCAAAATGGGCGCAAACGGAGGATATACTTTAGCGAAACATCCTGAAGAAATAGTATTGAGTCATATTATACGAATATCTGGAGGACCAATAGCCATGCTTCCATGTGTAAGTTTAAATTTCTATGAATCCTGTGAAGAATGCGTCAATGAATCAACGTGTGGATTACGTGACGTTATCTTAGAAGTGCGTGAAGCCACAATACGAATATTATCAAAAACTTCTTTATCTGATATTCTTCTAAGAGAAGAAACATTGAAAAAGAAATTTAATATAATTTAATTTATATCATACTGATTTAGTAGAATAAATTTATTTTGATATTTATATTGTTATTCTAAAAGAATATTTAAATTTGCCCAAAACTTATTGTTGTTTTAGTAAATTTAAATTATTATATCCTACTAAAACCATAGAAATAAAAGATATTAAAAATGACAACTTTTAGAGAAGGTATAGAAAATTTAAAATCTGTTTCAAACAAAGCTTTGATTGAAAAAGATATTCTAGAACTTGGTCAAAAAATAATTGAACACAGAACCGGCCAACTTAATGACGATAAATTTAAAGCACTTCGTTTAGCACGCGGGGTTTATGGACAGCGTCAAACAGGCGTGCAAATGATTAGAATCAAACTTCCTTTTGGGAAGGTTACAACACAACAAATAAACAGAATTTCGGACGTTTCTGATGAATACTCAACTGGACATTTACACATTACTACACGTCAAGACATTCAAATACACTATGTAAATCTCGACAGAACGCCTCAATTATGGTCAGAATTAGAAAAAAACGATATCACCCTAAGAGAAGCTTGTGGAAATACTGTAAGAAACGTAACTGCCAGCGCAATTGCAGGGATTGACAAAGATGAACCATTCAATGTTTCACCTTATGCAGATCTGGTTTTTCGTTACTTTTTACGTAAACCATTTGGGCAAGAACTTGGGCGAAAAATCAAAATCGCTTTCAGTAGTAGTGACGATGACGATGCTTTTGCTTTTATTCATGATTTTGGATTTATCCCAAAACTTACTATCGACAAAAAAGGATCATTTATCAAAGGATTTAAAGTTGTTGTTGGTGGCGGACTTGGCGCTCAACCGTTTTTAGCCAAAACGGCCTATGATTTTTTATCCGAAAATGAAATCCTCCCTTTCATTGAAGCTTCTATTCGTGTATTTGATCGATATGGTGAACGTAACAATCGAAATAAGGCGAGATTAAAATATGTAATTGCAAAAATTGGAATTGAAGCATTCATTCAACTCGTTGAAATTGAAAAACATGCTAACCAATTCCAAGCTGAAAATGATCATGAAATCAATTCTCAGGATTTAGATTTTGAGGAACGATTCGAGAATATTAAAATCGAAAGTGTAATAATTAATTCGACAAATAAGTCATTTATAGAATGGGTTAAAACGAATGTAATTGAGCAAAAACAAACTGGATATTTTGCTGCTTTCGTAAAAGTCTCTTTAGGTAATTTCACGACTGATCAAGCTCGAAGATTGGCTCAAATAATCTCTAAGTATGCAGCAAATGATGCTCGTTTCACCATAAATCAAAGTATTTTATTGAAATTCATTCTACCTGAAAATCTTGAATTGCTCTTTTTAGAATTAAATCAAATCGGACTTGGGGAATCTGGCTACAATAGTATCGCAGATATCACTGCATGTCCAGGAACAGATACGTGTAATTTGGGAATTTCAAACAGTACGAATGTTTCTACAGAAATTGAAAGTTTAATTCGAGCTGAATATCCAGAATTAATCTATGAACAAAATATTAAAATCAAGATTAGCGGTTGTATGAATTCTTGTGGCCAGCATGGATTAGCTCAAATTGGCTTTCATGGAAGTTCAATCAAAACAGATAAAGGAACTCTTCCGGCATTGCAAGTTCTATTAGGAGGTGGTAAACTAGGAAATGGAGAAGGTTTAATTGCCGAAAAGGTTATAAAATTACCAAGTAAACGTGTTTTAGAAAGTATCAGATTTCTATTAAACGATTTCGAGAGTTTTCAGAATGAAGATGAGACTTTTAATGAATACTATATAAGACAAGGTAATAAATACTTCTATACTCTATTAAAACCTTTAGCTGACACAACTAATTTGATTGATTCAGACTTCATTGATTGGGGAAATGAAGAAAAATTTAAGACCGCAATCGGAGTTGGTGAGTGTGCTGGAGTAATGATTGATTTGGTAGCAACATTGTTTTATGATGCTGAAGAGAAGATTGCTTTATCCTTTGAAAGCTTGACTGAGCAAAGATTTGGTGATTCAATATATCAAGCTTATTCTGCTGGAATACATGCTGCAAAAGCCATATTGCTTCAAAATAGCATTCGTTGCAATACGCATATTGGGATTATACACGATTTTGATTTAAATCTTGGAAAACAGTTTGTTTTCTCAACTGAAAATTCTTTCTCTGATTTTATAACTCGGATTAATAAAAATAGTCCAAATAAGGAGTTTGCAAAAAAATATTTAACCGAAATAAAAACACTTGTCGACAAAATAAAATTTTCACTCGATACTAAAAACTTAAAAAATGTCTAATAATATACATGCTAAATTGACTTTAGTTGGCGCTGGTCCTGGTGACATTGATTTAATAACTTTAAAAGGAATCAAAGCAATTAAAAAAGCAGACGTAATTTTATACGATGCATTAGTAAATGTTGAACTATTAAAATATGCTCCAAATGCAAAAATTATTTTTGTCGGTAAAAGAAAAGGATTTAAGTCTTTTACACAAAAAGAGATTAATTCTTTAATAATACAAAAAGCTTTAAAATATGGACATGTTGTTCGTTTAAAAGGTGGTGATTCTTTTGTTTTCGGTAGAGGATATGAAGAATTGGAACATGCCAAATTGTTCGACATTCCAGTTGATGTAATTCCTGGAATTTCAAGTTCAATTTCAGTACCTGCATTGGTGGGGATTCCTGTAACGCACCGAGGAACAAGTAATGGTTTTTTTGTATTGACAGGAACTCTTTCAGACGGAACATTAAATCCTGAAATTCTTTTAGCTGCAAAAACTAATGCTACAGTTGTGATTTTGATGGGCTTATCAAAACTAGGAGCAATCACGAACATTTATAATGAAGTTGGCAAATCCAATCAAGCATTTAGTGTCATTAGTAATGGTTCATTACCGAATCAAAAATCAGTTATAGGAACAACGAAAACCATTTCACAAAATGTAAGTGATAAAGCAATCAAATCTCCTGCGTTAATCGTAATTGGTGATGTTGTTTCACTGTCAAGTAATGCCTTGTCTGATCTTACTTCTTATAATCTCAATTAAAACTCAATTCACAAAGGATGGCTTCAACTCAAAATAATTTACTTCCAATATTTCTTAAAATGGAAAATCTGTTCACACTTTTAGTGGGAGGAGGAAGTATTGCATTTGAAAAGTTGAACACCATTTTAAACAATACTCCAAAAGCTAAGATCAGACTTGTTGCTATTCACATCTCGCCTGAAATAAAAGCATTAATTCAAGGCAATCCTCGAATCGAAGTTATCGAAGATGAATTTAAGATTGAACATCTTGACGATATACAACTTGTTATAACTGCATTGAATAACGTTATTCTATCAAACGAAATAAAAGTTGTAGCCAACGAAAAAGGATTATTGTACAATGCTGCCGACAAACCAGAAGTCTGTGACTTTTATTTGGGCTCTGTTGTTTCAAAAGGAAACTTGAAAATTGGAATTTCAACCAATGGAAAATCGCCAACAATGGCAAAAAGAATTAAGGAAGTATTAAATGATTCTATTCCATTAGAAATAAATGACAGCATTGAGAACATGAGTCGATTAAGAGGTCACATCAAAGGTAACCTTGCTGATAAAATCAAAAAACTAAACAAAATTACTGGTTCATTGATTAAGCGAAAAGAATCAAAATGGTACGAATTCAATGTTTTAAAAATTATTTTAAGAATATTGGGAATTGTTGGCATTCTAATTTCGGGACATATACTTTTCACATTACTTCCACCCTCTTCGATTTGGGAAGCTACCAATTCTGTAATAGGACAACTTGATGTGAATTTCCTTTATTTTATGTTGGGTGGTTTCATTGCTCAAATGATAGATGGAGCGTTAGGTATGGCATATGGTGTTAGTGCCACGACCTTTTTATTGTCTTTTGGTATTTCCCCAGCTGTAGCAAGTATGAGTGTCCATTTTTCAGAAATATTTACGAGTGGTGTTTCTGGATTAATGCATTTGAAATTTGGAAATGTTCACAGCAGACTTTTCAAAGCGATTGTTGTCCCAGGAGTGATCGGAGCAATAATTGGCGCCTATTTACTCGCTGAATTTGAACAATACAGTTCTTATATTAAACCAATCGTAGGGATATACACTTTGTTTTTGGGAGGCCTTATCATCTATAAAGTTGTCAGAAAAAAACAAAATCGCCAAAAGGTGAAAAATGCAGGATTATTAGCCATAGTTGGTGGGTTTTTAGATTCAATTGGTGGTGGTGGTTGGGGACCAGTTGTTTCTTCCACCTTAATTGCGCGAGGAAAAAACCCAAGACTAGTTGTCGGCTCTGTTAATTTAGCCGAATTTTTTGTTTCGCTCGCTAGCTCATTCACCTTTTTTACGCTTATTGGAATTGGGCAATGGCAAACAATTGTCGGTTTGATATTAGGGGGTGTATGTGCCGCACCAATTGCAGCAAACCTTTCTAAGAGACTTAACCTAAAATTTATGATGCTCTTAGTTGGTATTGTTGTAGTAATCGTGAGTTTGAGAATTATAATAATGACCTTATTTTAAAAACTAAGGAAGTTGAAAATAGTTTTTTTGACATAACTATCAAAAGCAATGAGTGTATCTTTGTCAAATCAATAAATGAATAAATTGATGATTGAATTAAAACATATTGAAAAATTAAATCTTATTGATTTGTTAAAAGAAATCGCCAATAAATATGGTGATAGAGCTGCATTTTCTTCAAGTTTAAGTTGGGAAGATCAAATCATAACGCATTATATTTTTTCATTGAATTTACCCATAAGAGTTTTTACCTTAGATACGGGGAGATTGTTTCCTGAATCATACAGCGTTTTAAACAGCACGCGAGAACGATACAATAAAGAAATAGAAGTTTATTTCCCCAACAATCTTAACTTGGAAAAAATGCTTTCACAAAAAGGGCCGATAAGCTTTTATGAATCTCTTGAAAACCGAAAAGAATGTTGCTATTTAAGGAAAGTTGAACCATTGAATAGAGCTTTAAAAGATGTCAAATGCTGGATAACTGGTTTAAGAAGTGAACATTCTGAAAACCGCAAAGCATTGCCAATTATTGAATGGGACGAACAAAGAAAACTGCACAAACTAAATCCATTAGCAAATTGGACTCTTTTAGAAGTTAAAAATGAAATTAAAAAACACAACATCCCATACAATACATTGCACGATAAAGGCTTTGTGAGTATAGGCTGTCAACCTTGTACACGGGCAATAAAGGAAAATGAAGATTTCAGAGCAGGACGTTGGTGGTGGGAATCGAATGACAAAAAAGAATGTGGATTACACAACTAATGAATTATGAATGGCTAATTACAAAATAGAAAGAATGGATTATTTAGATCAATTAGAAGCAGAGGCAATATATATATTGAGAGAAGTAGCGGGCCAATTTGATAGACCAGCATTACTTTTTAGCGGTGGAAAAGACAGTATTTGCTTAGTACATTTAGCATTGAAAGCTTTTCGTCCAGGGAAATTTCCGTTTCCATTGGTGCATGTTGATACTGGGCATAATTTCCAAGAAGTATTGGATTATCGGAATCAACTTGCTAATGAAATTGGTGAACAATTGGTTGTAAGGAAAGTTGAAAACACGATTCTTAAAAGAAATTTACAAGATGGGAAAGGAAAATTCCCTAGTAGAAATGGACTTCAAACTTATACTCTACTTGATGTTATCGAAGAATTTGAATTTGATGCTTGTATCGGAGGTGCAAGAAGGGATGAAGAAAAAGCAAGAGCCAAAGAACGAATATTTTCTGTTCGAGATGAATTTGGTCAATGGGATCCAAAAAAACAACGTCCAGAAATTTGGGATATCTATAATGGAAGGGTTGATAAAGGCGAAAATGTTCGTGTTTTCCCGATTTCAAATTGGACAGAATTAGACGTTTGGAATTACATCAAACGAGAAAAAATTGTACTTCCATCTATCTACTTTACACATAAACGTGATTGCATTGTTACCGAGAATGGGCAATTAATGAACATCAATAAATTTGTTCAACTAGACGAAAACGATACAATAGTAAATAGAAATGTGCGCTACAGAACAGTTGGTGACATGACGTGTACTGCAGCTGTTGAAAGTGAAGCTTATACTGTGGATGATATCATTACTGAAATAAAAGACACGAAAATATCAGAGCGTGGTGCAACAAGAATGGATGACAGAGTGAGTGAAGCAGCGATGGAAGACCGAAAAAAAGGAGGTTATTTTTAAGTGTGAACTCCCATCTCGACTATCGCTCGATGTCCGTTCGACTATCGATCGATGTCCGTTTAATGCCACTTATTGACAATACAATTATTTGAAATTATATAGAAAAGAAATTATATACGAAATGAAACTTTTAAGATTTTTTACAGCAGGAAACGTTGATGACGGAAAAAGCACATTGATTGGTCGATTATTATACGACAGTAAATCAATTTCAACGGACATAATTGAAACGTTAACAAAACAAAGTAAAACAACTGGTGTTGATGCTGATATTGACTTAGCCTTACTAACAGATGGGTTGAGAGCAGAAAGAGAGCAAGGAATAACAATTGATGTTGCTTATAAATATTTCACGACTGACAAACGGAAATTTATAATCGCAGATACACCTGGACATGCGCAATATACGAGAAACATGTTTACCGGAGCATCTAATACAGATTTAGCGATTATCTTGATTGATGCACGAAATGGTATTACTGAACAAACCAAACGACACAGTATTATAACTGGAACGTTAGCTATTCCACACATTTTGATATGTATCAATAAGATGGATCTCGTTGACTATAAAGAAGAAGTATTTGAGAAAATAAAAGCCGATTATTTAGTTTTTGCAGAGCCGCTCGGTCTTAAAAAAGTATCGTTTATTCCAGTAAGTGCTTTGGCTGGAGATAATGTTGTGAATAAATCTGAAAAATTATCTTGGTACAAAGGTACTACCCTATTCGATTTTCTGGAAAATGTCGAAATTGAACATGAAGAAGCTACGAAAGAAAGTCGTTTCCAAGTGCAATATGTGATTCGACCTCAGACAGATGAGCTGCATGACTACAGAGGTTATGCTGGAAGTGTTTTGAGCGGAACTTTTCGAAAAGGTGATAAAATTTCCATTTATCCATTAGACAGTCAAACAACAATCGAGAAAATTGAAAGAAATGGACTAGAAGTAAACGAAGCACATGCTGGCGAACCTATTATCATCCATTTATCAGATGATTTAGATGTAAGCCGTGGAAGTACGATTGTGCCTTCAAACGAAGCAATTCAAACAGACAATAATATTGAAGCAACAATATGTTGGATGGACAATAAATCCTTTCAAAATGGGCAGAAATTAATCTTTCAACAAAATAGTTTTACAAGTAAGGCTGTTATTAAGGAAGTCATTGGGAAAATCAACATTCACAGTTACAAAGACGAAGAAAGTGATGGACATATTCAACTAAATGAATTGTGCAAAGTACATATTAAAACAGCAGAAAATGTAAGTTTTGATTCTTATAAACACAACAGAAAAACGGGTGCTTTTATTTTGATTAATGAGAATACAAATAATACAGTAGCAGCTGGAGTAATTTTATAGATTTTTTTTTTGATCAATGATTATGAGCCTCACCCAATAAATCTAGAACTGTTTTTACTGGGCTAAATGTTGAATTTGGAACTTCAACAAAAATCGTATTCCAAAAAGCCATTCCTCCATTCCATAATCCAGGTAATTCTATGAAACGGATTTTTTGACCATGG
>JBILYS010000032.1:0-10619 GCA_044377625.1 Crocinitomicaceae bacterium | reverse complement strand
TGCAGCGGAGCGCTGGTTTATTACAATCCCGTCAAACACCTTGTAAATATTATAAAAACTACGTACTTTTGTGCCTTAGAAAAAACAATCTAAAGTTTGTAATTCCTTATAAATTCTATTAATTGTATTCTTTCTGTTTGACAGGTGAGAAATTTCTGAAACAAAAATAAAATTCCTAGATATCAAACTATTAAATCCGAAATTTTTGGATAATACCATCGTATAACTTTAATAAGAAAAACTATAAATGAACGAAAACCAGACAAAAAACTATTATTGGGGAATTGGGTTAGAAAATGAAACCTACCTGCAATTCGAGGAATCCTTGATAGTTACTGGTGCATTTATACAAGAAAAAATTGGTTGTGATCGATACAGCATTGATTATCGAAAATGTTATAAAACAGGAAGCCTTGCTCCTATTCTGAATGCTGCGTTTCACAAGGATGGAAATTATAAAGTGAGCAGAATGATTAATAGTCATTCACTAGACAAGCTAGATATTCATTACAATCATAAAACTTTGCCAGCGATAGAATCTACCGATGAAACAGCGGCAAACGAAACACCATTGGAGAATCCTGAATTTCTAGGTGAATCAATCTTGGAGATTTTTCTAAAGGATCAACCTTATAATATTCGAAGCATTTTAACACGTAAAAATAACCCCATGGGTTCTGTCAACTTTGATGGAGATTCTATCGAATTTGTTACGATGTATTTTCAAAACAGAACAATCAAAGAATCTTGTGCTGAATTAAAAACGACAAAAAAATTATTCCTCGATAAGTTGAATGAATCATGCGTTTTTTCTGAAAAATTAAAGTTTCCAGATTACAACATTGGAATCAACAAGTTCATGTCCAATCAGGAAAACCTTGTTTTATTCAACAATGGAACTTATCATTTTCACATCACATTACCTACGTTAACAGAAAATAGTCGGATTGTAGATTACACACAATTCGATGCAACACATTCCAATGCTATTTATTTATTACAATGGTTTGAGCCATTTTTCATTGCAACCTTAGGTAATCCAGATATTATGGGTGTGATTAGTTCTAAGTGCACCTTAGACAAAAACTTCACTTTAGGATCTATGCGCAGTGCGATGTCGCGATACATTGGAGTTGGTACTTACAACAAATCAATGCCAAATGGTAAAATTCTTACCTATAATGTAGAGGATTTTAGAAAATTGCTCAAGTTTGAAAAAGAAGAAAACATTTGGTGGCGCGATCAGATTGAAAAAGAAACAGAATACGAATTTCTTTCAGATCTTGGACTTGATTTTAACCAGGAAAAAATGTACCAAAGTGGCTTTGAGATTAGAAGCTTTGATGAATTTCCAGCAGAATATTTAAATGATGTACTTGTTGCAATTCTTCTGATTTGCGAGCATTCATTAAACCTACCAAATGTAACGTGGGGACACGATAGCATTGTTTGGAATAATTTGGTTTTTAAAACCTTAAAATACGGCTATTTAACTGAAATAAACGAAGCTGAAAAGAAGGAAGTTTTAGAACTATTACAGTTAGAAGATTCTAGTAAAGAATTTGAAAACAGTTTGTTATTGGATGATTTTTTCTTTAAAATTCTCGCAGTATTGACCGAAAAGTACAAAGACGAAAATGTTTGTTTGGATTTGATGATTGGGCACAAATTAACTTCCACTCCAAAATGGGACAACTTTAATAAATACCAGACCGAGCAACATTTAAAACAAATCGTTCCAGTAAGTGTGAAAGAGGAAATCTGAATAAGTACTGAAAAAAGGTAAAAGGAAGAAGTAATTTAGTTCTTGTGCATCACACTTTTTACTTTTTTAAAAGTTTACTCTTCCAAAAACAATTTCTTTAATTCAGTAGCATCACTTGGTTTCATTTTTCCAGCAAGGATCAAACTCAATTGTTTTCTTCTTAAAGCACCTTCATAACGATCTTTTTCTTCCTCAGTTTCCGGAGTTAATTCTGGAACTTGAATTGGTCCACCATTTTGATCAACAGCCACAAACGTATAAATTGCTTCGTTGCATTTTTCGCGTTTCCCAGTTACATGGTCTTCAACAAAAACATCAACAAATACTTCCATTGATGACACAAAAGCTCTAGAAACCTTTGCTTCTAGGGTAACAATAGATGCGTGATTGATTGGTTTTTGAAAAGATACATTGTTGACGGATGCTGTTACAACAACTCTTTTACAATGTCTATGAGCAGACACACTTGCAATTACATCCATCCATGCCAACAATTGTCCTCCGAATAGATTTCCAAGTGTATTCGTATCATTTGGCAATACAACTTTTGTAGATATAGATAAGGTTTGCGATGCTTTTCCTGCTTTCATTAGATTTTTTTTCCAAAATTACAATTAAAGAAAACAATTATGCCAAACAAAATTCGTTATTTATCACAAAACAAAAAAGTTGTTATTTGGATAATAAAAACTTGACTTTAATAACCCAATTTCGATTTTAATATGATGTCAGATTACTTGAAAATAGAAAAGCAAATCAGAAAAGTAATCGAATACATTATTGAATTCTGACATTTATTTTAAAATCGAACTCAGGTTAAAAGGCTATTGACTATATTTACAACCGATTTGAAGAGTACTATGGAGAAACTTATTACCGCATTTCCGCAAAATATATTAGAAGCTTTGGCAATTGCCGAAAAACAAACGTTTAAACAACCGTCAAACGCAATTCAAAATATTGTTATTTGTGGAATGGGTGGCTCTGGTATTGGAGGTAAAATTGTTGCTCAATGGATTCAAGACGAAGCAAAAGTTCCTGTTACAATTTTAAATGACTATTCCTTACCTAAATTTGTTGACAAGCACTCATTAGTAATTGCTTCCTCCTACTCTGGTAACACTGAAGAAACTCTTGCTGCTGTTTATGATGCTCATGAACTTGGCGCTCACATAATCGGAATTTGTTCTGGTGGAGATTTAAAAACTTTCTGCGAAAAAGAAGCTCATGATCATATTATCGTTCCTGGTGGAAATCCTCCAAGAACGGCAATTGCATTTTCAATTGTTCAATTAATAAACATCTTTATTCAATTAGGAATAATTAGTGAAAACAATCTTGAAGAAATTAAAATCGGACAACAATTATTATTGAAAGAAGCAACATCAATTCATACCATTGCGAAAGAATTAGCTTCGTTTTTAAATGAGAAAGTCGGTATTTTTTATGCTGGACCGAATTACGAAGGTGTTGCTATAAGAGCTAGACAGCAATTCAATGAAAATTCTAAATTATTATGTTGGCATCATGTAATCCCAGAAATGAATCACAACGAGTTAGTAGGTTGGGGAGGAGGAGATGACCGTTTTGCTGTTGTCTTTTTCAATACAAAAGATTTAATCCCTCGTAATCAAAAAAGATATGATATTTCAAAAGATATCATTTCTAAAAGAGGTGCCAAAATAATGGAATTGAACGCAATTGGTAATTCACAAATTCAAAGATCGTTATACCTCATCAATCTTGTTGATTGGGCTTCCTTTTATTTAGCTGAGATTAAAGGTGTTGATATTATGGACATTAAGGTGATTGACTTCTTGAAAAATGAATTAGCCAACTTCAAATAAGTAGATGCTTCCCACTGTTCATTTTGTAGACCTTGGTCTAATAGATTATAAAAAAGCGTGGGAAGAACAAGAAAGATTATTCAATACAACGATTCAAGAAAAAATTCAAATTCGGAACGGCGAATCAACAATCATTACGAAAAATTATTTGCTGTTTTGCGAACATCCGCATGTATATACGCTTGGTAAAAGTGGCAGCGAAGCCAACCTTTTGTTAGATGATGAAGGGTTAAAAGACAACGATGCAACGTATTATAAAATCAATCGAGGCGGTGATATTACTTATCATGGTCCAGGTCAATTGGTTGCTTATCCAATTTTTGATTTAGATCAATTTTTCACAGACATTCACAAATACATGCGCTTTTTAGAAGAAGCGGTCATTCAAACATTGAATGAATTTGGAATTGTTGGAGGCCGTGTTGAAGGATTAACTGGTGTTTGGATTGATTGTGACTCACCTCATCCTAGAAAAATTTGCGCAATGGGCGTAAAAAGCTCTCGTTGGGTAACAATGCATGGGATAGGATTTAATGTGAATTCAGATTTATCCTATTTTTCTCACATTATTCCTTGCGGAATTGATGATAAAGCTGTAACTTCCATGCAAAGAGAATTGGGATATGCCTTAAATATGGATGAAGTCGCAACAATCTTGAAAGAAAAGTTAGCTGACCAATTCCAATATACTTATGGCAACTCCTCCGAATAAAACAATTGGCCTTTTGAAAAAAACAACTCGTTTTTTTCTGTATTCCGTTTTGGCAATTTTCATTTTAGCTAACCTTTTTATTATCCTTTCAGGTAGATTTTACATTTACAAGGGCATTCGACATACCTATTTGGCAGGGCAATCTGGTCCAAGTATATATGAACTAGACATTTTTTCTCATACCACACTGGCAAAATCAGATTCCACTATTCAATGGATTTCTTCTGCAAATTTCAACAAAAAACAGCCATCAGCGCTTGATTTAAGCTTCATGAATAACCTAGAAACTCGTGCCTTTTTAGTATTCAGAGGTGACTCTATTGTTTATGAAAAATACTTCGATAAACATGCGCTAAATACCGTTTCAAATTCGTTTTCAGCTGCCAAAACCGTTGTTGCTTTGTTAGTCGGAATTGCAGTTGATGAAGGCAAAATTAAAAGCTTAGACGAACCTGTATTCAATTATATTCCTGAATTCAGCACAAATGGGAAAGAAAAAATAACCATTCGTCATTTACTGATGATGTCGTCTGGTTTGGATTGGGAGGAAAGTGCATCAAATCCTTTATCTGACAATGCTGAATCCTATTATGGGTCCAATCTTTATGGATTAGTCACTCGTCAAAAAGCAATTACACCTCCAGGCAAAGCTTTTAATTATCAAAGTGGAAATTCTCAACTTCTAGGTTTTATTGTTGAAAAAGCAACAGGGAAAAGTGTTTCAGAATATACGCAACAAAAAATATGGAATCGAATCGGAACTGAACATGAAGCCTACTGGAGTCTTGATAAGGAAAACGGAGATGAAAAATCATTTTGTTGTTTATATGCTACCGCACGTGATTTTGGACGACTTGGCAAATTAATTTTACAAGAAGGAAGATGTGGCAAACAGCAGGTTATTCCTTTGTGGTATATGAAAGAGATGTGTAAAATCCCGAATTTAACCACAGAGGAAAATGTACCAAATAAGCGTTATGGCTTACATATTTGGTCCTATCAGGGAGAAAAAAATCCAATTTACTATTGTCGAGGAATTAAAGGACAATATATAATTTCTATTCCAACTGAAAATTTGGTAATAGTGCGCCTAGGTTTAAAACGAAACGATAACTTTGTAATTCCTGAAGAGCAAAAGAAAAACAAAGATTACTGCAAACGAAATGAAGCCAAAATTGGTCATCCATCGGATTTTTTTAAATTTCTTCGTTTAGGAAGACGTTTAGCTTCATCATAAGATTTATTTAAGAATGAAAGAAGGATTATTTGGACCAAAAGTTGAAAATGTTGGCGTTGCAGTTGTGCAAGATTTTAATGAAGAAAATATCGAGATTTTCAATGTTTACCTCGTAAATCTTCGGGATGACATCATGGAAGGAATTATTATTACAAGCACGGGGTATGGAGAAAATGCCAACACAGGTGAACGAGTAAAAACTTCAACGCTCCGTCATTGCCTAGAGGTGATGTTACCGAATGAAGCAGCCAAAATTGAACCTATAATCGAAGATGTATTTGGTTTAGCAAATGAATTCCTTGTCAGTTTTTGGGTCAACGACGTTATGTACGATAAAAAGTATGTCTTCCTTCCTGAAACTATTTCATCTAGTAAAATGAAAGAAATTCCTGTATTAGGAAAAAAAGGAGTAATGATTACATGATTTTTATAATGAAAAACATAACTTGAACATATTGTTTGAAAAAGGATGTAAAAAACTTTTATATTTGTACAAGGAAATGATTACAATCTACTTAGAAAGTTTATCTCAGATGAAAAAATTAACTCTTAAACACTTTTTAACCTTCTCGCCACTTACAATTATATTTTTTACTCTTTTGCTTTCTTCTTGTGGTGGTTCAGAAGTTAAAAATGATGCTGAAAATGATTCATTGACGCTAGATGATGATTATTATGAGTTTAAAGGAATAAGTTTAAAAGAATTCAATATTCCAGCAAACATTATGTTACCAGATGAAACTGCCAATATAGGAGCTTCAACTAAACCAGAAATTATTCATGCAGAAGGTGATTTCTTATGGGATATTGTTGTTGGTCCTAATTTCAGTCTTCACATAGAAGATTTTGGTGATATCACAAACAATGTCGCTTACAAAAAGGAAGAACTAAAAAAACAAGAGATTTTTAAAATTAATTATTTGGTAGACGAAAAAGATTTAATCGTTTATAAAAGATCGTTGATTGTAAAAGGTTCTAAGAATGCTTCATCTAAAGTTGGAGTAAAACATGACTCATACCACGTTTATGGACAAAAAATAATTAATGGAGTTGCTTATGCTTTAAGCAGCCGTGATGAAGGGTATGAAAAAATGATCATTGAATTGATGGCGAAATCGATAAAATCGTTTAAACCAAATAAATAAATTTTAATGAAATTGAAAAGAGGTTGTCGCATTGACAACCTTTTTTTTTGCTTAATTTTGAGGTAATGGATTTGACTAGAGAAAATATTTTAGAAGTGCTCGGTTCTATAATTGAACCTGATTATAAAAAGGACATTGTTTCGTTAAACTTGGTTGAAGAACTAAAAATAAATGATGGAATAATTAATCTTACTGTGAACGTTTCAAACCCCGCATTGCATTCTAAAAAACGCATGCAAGAAGCCGTTGAATTTAATTTGAAACGTGTCTTTGGAAAAGAAACAAACGTGAATTGCGTTGTCAAAGGTATTCCAGCTGAATCAAAACAAGCACGACGTAAAATATTACCAGAAGTAAAACACATAATTGCCATTGCTTCAGGTAAAGGAGGAGTTGGAAAATCTACTGTTACAGCAAATTTGGCTGGTGGACTAGCAAAAGCAGGGTATAAAGTTGGAATTGTTGATGCTGATATTTATGGGCCATCTATGCCAACAATGTTTGATGTTGTAAATGAACGTCCAACAATGATTGATGTTGAAGGTGCCCAAAAAATCAATCCTGTAATGAGTTACGGGATCAAACTGCTATCCATAGGGTTTTTCACGGAGAAAGATAATGCGGTTGTTTGGAGAGGTCCAATGGCAGCAAAAGCATTAACGCAAATGTTTACAGATGCTTATTGGGGTGAATTAGATTATCTTTTAATTGATTTACCTCCTGGCACTGGCGATATTCATTTATCACTTGTTCAAACAGTTCCTTTGGATGGTGTTGTGATTGTTTCTACACCGCAAGAAGTAGCCTTGGCAGATGCAAGAAGAGGCGTTAATATGTTTAAAATGGATTCTATCAATGTCCCTATTATTGGAATTGTAGAAAATATGGCTTGGTTTACTCCTGCTGAATTACCAGAAAACAAGTATTATATTTTTGGAAGAGATGGCGCTAAAAACTTAGCTGAGGGAATGAATGTTCCATTTTTGGGTCATATTCCTCTTGTTCAAAGTTTGCGTGAGGCTGGAGATGTTGGTAAACCAGCAGTTTTTCAAGAAAACACACCAACTTCAGAAGCTTTTGATGAATTAGTTCGTATTTTTGTTGAAAACGTGAAAGTTGCAAAGCCAAACGTAATTCAGAAACAAGAACTATGAAATTGAATAAAGAAGAATTAACTGTAAAAATCAATATTTCATTAGAAGAATTACGCCCATTTTTAGTTGCTGATGGTGGTGATATGGAATTAGTAGAAATTACAGATGATGGAATTGTCAGAGTACGTCTGTTGGGCGCTTGCAGTGATTGTTCAATGAGTTTAATGACATTGAAAGCTGGATTAGAGGAGTCAATTAAAAAAATTGCCCCAGAAATTAAATCCGTGGAAGCAATTAATTTACCAAGCTTTGTCTAAACAACAAATTCAAACGTTTTTACCAATTTCGTCCCTTCCATTAATCGAATTTCATAATTTCCTTTTTTCCAACCTTGCACTTTAAGGTTAAATTCATACCCAACTTCACCTCCAAGTTTAGCAGTAGATTCTGACAATTTAAATAACAAATTTCCTTCTGAATCGTATATTTCTTCGTGAATAAGCGCACCTTTTACTGTTGTAAAATTTAACTTCCCATTGATTCTTAATGTTTCCGTATTGATTTGACGATCTTCATTTACAACGTACGCCTGTCTAGATTTATACCACGTTTCTTCTTGACCTGTGATCTTAAAAAGTTCCTTTCGTAAAAAATCTACATCTGCGCTATTTTCTCCATCAATATTTGAAACAGATTCATTATCAGTTAATGACCAAATAGCAGATTGTAAGGTGTAATTTTCCAATTTTTTTCCTTTAATAAGGTTTAAAAACGCTGATATTCCTTTCACATTAATTTTACCGAGTGTAAATACTTCATCACTATTGGGTGCAGCATTGCTCATATTTGTGCAATACCCATTTAAAATTTTTTCCTTTGATGCTTTTGGTTCCAAAACAAGCATATCCTCTTGAGGAATGAGTAGATTTTGTTCATCACTACTCGGAGCAATGAAATAAGTTCCAGCATTTATGCGAATAATCAATTTCTTGGAGTTCAAATTTTCAACTTTCATAATCAATGATTCTCCAGAATAAGATCCGGTTGAAATAAACTCAACGGAAATTAATTTGGCAGAAACAGCAGATTCTAAATCAATCGTTTCTTCAGCAGGTTTAAAACTCATTATTATCCATAAAAAACTTAACAAACTCAACAACAGGGAATAGAACTTTATTTTATTCATAATTCTGATTTTGAATCTGTAACGTAAAAGCTGAAAAAAGGCACAAAAAAAAGAGGATGAATTATCACCCTCTTTCATTAAATTTTATTGAGTCTTAAATTGCAGCAGCATATTTCTTTGCCACAACTTCCCAATTAATAACGTTAAAAAAAGCGTTAATATAATCCGGACGACGATTTTGGTAATGCAAATAATAAGCATGTTCCCAAACGTCCATTGCCAAGATTGGAGTTCCTTCGCAACCTTCACCCATTAATGGATTATCTTGATTGGCAGTTGAACAAACAACTAATTTTCCACCTTCAACACATAACCATGCCCATCCAGATCCAAAACGAGTAGCTCCAGCTTTAGCAAATTCTTCTTTAAACGAATTAAAAGATCCAAAAGCACTATTAATAGCACTCAAAAGTTCACCTGTTGGTTCACCACCAGCATTCGGCGCCATGATTTCCCAAAATAAATTGTGATTCCAAAATCCTCCTCCATTATTTCTAATTGCTGGTTTATCTTTACAAGCAACTAAGATTTCTTCGATTGATTTTCCTTCTAAATCTGTCCCAGCAATTGCTGCATTAAGATTTGTAGTATAAGCTTGATGATGTTTTGAATGGTGAATTTCCATTGTTCTAGCATCAATATGAGGCTCTAATGCATCATAAGCATATGGTAAATTTGATAATTCGAAAGCCATATTTTCTGTTTTTTTAGAATTAAATTATTCCTTATTTTGAATGATTCAAAATTAGAAAAAATACACAAGATTTACAACCTTCAAAAAAGAGAATATCCATTACTCTACTAAAATAATAATCTTTTGATAATTAAAATTTAATCGTATTTTTATCTTTTAATCCCTTTAATTATGCAAAAACTATATACTACACTACTATTGTTGCTTTCCTTCAATAGTTTCTCACAAATTTGTACAATCGATTATTCACAAACGCAAACTGGAATATATCCAGATACTTTACCAACAGGAAATGTTGGTCAAGCTTATAGTACCGATGTTACTTTTTTCATGCCATTGGACACCATGGGGTATGATTTCACCAATTTTCATATCCTTTCTGTCTCGTTGCCAGTTGGATTGAGTTGGCAATGTAATAATACCGCTACAAACTGTGATTATAATCCACAGGTAAGTCAATATGGTTGTGTAAATATTAGTGGAACGCCTTTGTTAGCAGGACAATATGCTGTTGATGTGACAGTTATTGCAGATTTAACAGTGATATCCGGTTACCCTTTTGTGTTTCAAATATATTTAGATATTTTACCAAGTAATGTTGTTACATCCAATACAGGATTTTCAATGGTTGGATCAGCTGGATGTTCACCAATTACTGTTGATTTCACTAACAATAATCCAGGGTTACTTGCTTACACTTGGGATTTTGGAAATGGTAACACTTCAACTTTAGAGAATCCAGTTCCTCAAATATATAATGTTCCTGGCGACTATTTAGTGCAATATCAAGCTTTTGATAATCTTGCAATAGTTGATGTATATACCTTAACGAATGTTACCATTAATTCAATGAGTAATTACGGCGGAGGTTTTCCATCATTTGAAACTGCAGATCCTTATTTTATTTTAAAAGAAAATGGGAACTCAATTTATCAATCA
>JBILYS010000244.1:0-3765 GCA_044377625.1 Crocinitomicaceae bacterium | reverse complement strand
AAATCACGCAATAATTTCATCAATATTTTCTTGCCAGACAAAGAGTTGAAAAAACAGGTCATGTCCATTTTGAGTGACAGTAAAGGGTTGGAAGAACCAAAAGACCCTGAAACGTGCCATATATTTGCGATATACCAATTATTAGCAAATGCTGATCAAGTTAGTGAGATGAGAAAAAATTATATCGCTGGTGGTTATGGATATGGACATGCAAAAACGGCTTTATTTGAATTAATTCTGACCAAATATGCTATTCAAAGAGAAAAATATAATTATTTAATGGCAAACAAAGCCGAAATTGATGTGGCTCTGAAACTAGGCTCTGAAAAAGCGAGAAATGTAGCGCAAAATGTGATAAACCGTGTTAGAAGTAAAGTCGGCTATTAATTTGATAGAATTTGAATACATTTTTTTATATTTGTTGATATTACAAAACCAATAAAACCATGCGACATCTTTTTATCCCAGTTATTTCAGTGTTAATAGTATTAATTTCTTCTTGTGGTTCTGGAGATGAACCTCAATTGAATGCTGTGGGTGGTAAATTATATGGTGGAGAATTTAAATTCATGTCCTCTGAGAAAGTAAACAATTTATATCCATTGGCAACTTCAGATATATATACAGCACGTTTCAATTCTCAAATTTATGAGCCGCTTTTAAAATTGGATATAGAAACAATGAAAGTTGTGCCTGCACTTGCTGAATCGTATACTATTTCTGCTGATGCAAAAACGTTTACATTCAAAATTAGAAAAGGAGTAAAATTTCAGGATGACGAATGTTTTGGAGGTGAAGGCCGAGAATTAACTGCAGAGGATGTTAAGTATACGCTAGATTTAGCGTGTTCTGGTTTGAAAGGTAATAAAATGAGTTATCTTTTAGTGAGCAGAATCAAAGGAGCAAAGGATTATTATAAAAATTCAAAATCAGCGTTACCTAAAACAGGTGTTTCTGGAATAAAAGTAGTTGATGCTTCAACAGTTGAAATAACGTTAACACAAGCTTTTCCTGGGTTTGATAAAATCTTAACACACACTAATCTTGGTATTTATCCTCGCGAAGCATACGAAATGTATGGTGCGGAAATGTCAAAACACCCAGTTGGTACAGGTCCGTTTATGTTAGAATCAATGGACGATAAAGGAGTTACTTTAAAAAGAAATCCTAATTATTGGAGAAAAGATGAGTTTGGTAATCAATTACCTTTCTTAAGCAAAGTCATTATGACGTATGTGAAGGACAAGAAAAGCGAATTATTAGCATTCAGAAACAAAGAAGTAGATATCGTTTTAGAAATTCCTGTTGATGATGTTGAGAATGTGCTAGGTTCGCTTCAAGATGCTCAAGCTGGAAAAAACGTTAAGCACAAAGTTGAATCAAAATCAAGTATGAGCATGAATTACATAGCTTTTGCTTGTGAAAGTGCTGAATTTAAAAATCCTGACGTAAGAAAAGCATTTAACCTTGCAATAAATAGAAGTGAAATTGTAGATAAATATCTTTTAGGTGAAGGTTGGCCTGCTGAAAACGGTTTTGTTCCATTGATGGATAATTTTCCAAATGACAAAGTGAAAGGTCACAAACAAAACGTTGCACAAGCTCAGGCTTTAATGGCCGCAGCTGGTTATGCTCAAGGTAAAGGTTTTCCAGCAATTGATTTCTATGTAAATGCAATTGAAGGTTCTGCCCCTCATAAAATGTGTGTTGGAGTTGCTGCTCAAATAAAGCAAAACTTAAATATTGATTTGAACATTGTACTATGTTCAATTTCGGAACGTGAAAAAGCAATCGCTTCTGGTAAAGCTAAAATTTGGAGATCAGGATGGATTGCGGATTATCCTGATGCTGAAAATTTCCTAAGCTTATTCTATAGCGGTAACATCAAAGAAAACTCTTCTGAAGTGAATGCGTTTAAATTCCGTAGTGCAGCGTTTGATGCACTTTTCGAAAAAGCTATAATGGAAAAAGACGAAGCAAAAAGAAATAATCTTTTCGTTAAGTGCGACCAAATGATTATTGATGAAGCGGCTGTGATGCCTATCATGACAGATGACTTTATGATTATGGTGAATGCTAGAGTTAGAGATTTCAAAACGAATTCAATGGAAAACTTGGATTTTTCAACGATGTTTATCAAAGAACCTAGAAATTAGGAATATAAAATTTCCTTAATTACATCTAACGATTTTTGAATATTGAAGTTGGGAACGTGCAGTTTATAGTAATGAATCATTATATCAAACACTTCTGATTTTAATTCTTTCGTAGGATTAGAAAATGGTTCTTTTCTTAAGATTGATTGAATTAGGATTACTGGTGGTCCATCTGCGACTAATTCCCCAGTTCTGTCATAATCAGAGAAATCGCCGTCTTGCAAATGAAAATAGCGTTTATTTGTTTCTTGAATATGCGGGTCAATTCCCATGTGTTGTGAAAAGTCGAGAAGAAATTGAGCGGCAAAAAGAGACAAATCTGTGGCGCTATTTAAAGAGATAATGGTTTTTTCTAGAAACTGAAAAAGAGAAACATCGCGCTGATCTGTTTGTAAACATTGTTTCAATACATCCACCATAAAAAAAGCAATTGTTGCCTTTATAGGATTCATTGGGATGTCTTGGAGAGCAAGATGAGGTTTGGCTTCCGTCAATTTTCCTAATTCACTATCTGGCCGTCGATAATAAATAATTTCACAAATTGATAATGGAAATAATGCCGTTCCTTTTTTCTTTCCTCCTTGAAAAATGAATTTTTGAATCCCATTTTCCTGGGTATAAAAAGTGACGATTAAACTACTTTCAGAATAATTAATTCGATGAATAAAGATTGCTGTATCGGATTGTTTCACAAGATTAATTCTAATGAACTACCATAACTTTTCCAACCTTGCGTCCTTTTCCTTCATTGGCTGCAGTCCAGATAAGATAAACACCTGTTGTTACTTTTTCGCCAGTTATTGTTTTTCCATTCCATGTTGCAGTTCCGCCATTTGAAGTAGTCTGATACACCAAATTACCTGCAACATCCGTAATTTTTATATCTGAATTATAGCGTATTCCTTGTATCGTTATCGGTCCTTCAAAATCTGGTCGAGCAGGATTCGGAAAAACAGTTACATTATCATACGTTGGGTCTTCATACGTTGCATCCGTTCGATATGAAATCAGGCCTTTATCCGTAATAATAAATAATTCTCCAGTCGATTGGTCTAAGGTTAAATCAATAATGTTATTAGAAATTAAAGGGGAATTCTCTGTGGTGTGTTGTTCAATTACTTCTAAACCATCTGCAGATAAAAGAATGATTCCAGAATTTGCAGTTGCAAACCATTTTCTATTTGCTCCATCGACAACAATGTCTGTAATATTTGTATTTCCTAAAACATATTCTATATTCCCTTCATATTCAACTTTAATGCGTTGGGCATTGTAATTTCCTGCACTAGCATCAAAGGATGAAGCTGAATTATATAATACTGCAAAACCATTATCTGTACCGATCCAAATTTCATTATCAAAATCAACAGCAATAGCATTCACCGTATTTGACGGTAAAGCACCTGTAACTTCACCACTGTTTAAATTTATTTGTTTATCATCACTAATATCTGCAAATGTTCCATTTGGATTATAACCGAATAAACCAGATCCATCGATACTGAACCACGAATTCCCATTATAATCAACCGTTAATTTCCTGGAAAATTTATTTTCAGCAGCGTTTCCTGAATCATACGCATACCAATCTCCTTCTTTGGTGTAAACG
>JBILYS010000243.1:0-3768 GCA_044377625.1 Crocinitomicaceae bacterium | reverse complement strand
TCGTCTGTGAACTTAAGAATCCAGCTGTTTTTTATGTGCATTATTCCACGACTCGTTCCAACTGGACGTTTGAAGTGTAATTCTAATTTAGAGAAAGTAGCTTTCATTGGTTAATTCGTTATTTAATTTTAAAGTTCAATTAAAAAAAACACTTTATTTTTCATTGAAAATTCGCAATATATCGAACATGCCGTCTATTTAGCAACGCTGCAAAGGCAAACCTCATTTAAACGACCAACCCAATTGCAGTTAAAACAGCTATTCCAAAAGTACTGAGTGCTACTTTCTTCAATTCAGGATCAAAATCTTTAGGGTTTTTTGTTTTCATTACTTTTTGCAAATGAAGAATTAGAATAATACCTGGCAATAGTCCTATAAAAGCAATTGGATGATTGATTGTCACAAGAAACATCACATGACAAATTATTCCGCCAAGTACCAATAAAGTATGATACAGTTTTGCCCAATCAGCTCCAATTTTTACAACCAACGTATTTTTTCCTGATTTTGCATCATTCGTTCGGTCACGCATATTGTTTAAATTCAAGACTGCAGCACTTAATAAGCCAATTGAACATGCTGGTAACAGTATAATCCAATCAATTGACTTGGCATAAAGTGGATAAACACCCAAAACACTTACAATTCCAAAAAACAAAAAAACCATGATATCACCAAGTCCATAATAGCCATATGCTTTTTTGCCAATAGTATAGGTTATTGCCGCGAAAATACATGCAACAGCTAATCCAATATAGAACCATAAAATCGAAATAGGAAGGTTGGTTGTTCCAAGATAAATTAATGTTCCTGCAGAAAGTAAACTGATGATTGAAGTCATAACAACGGCATTTCTCATTTCGTTTTTCGAAATTAATCCAGATTGAACAGATCTCATTGGACCAACCCTGTCTTTGTTATCAGTTCCTTTTATACTATCTCCCAAATCATTGGCTAAATTGGAAACAATCTGAAAAAGTACGGTTGTTAGCAGAGATAAAAGAAAAATACTCCAATCCCAGAATCCATTGTACTTTGCAATTGCAGAACCAATAATAATTCCGGATAACGATAAAGGCAAAGTTCTTAATCGAAGAGCTTTAATCCAAGCTTGTGATTTTGTCATAAAACAAAGTTAATCGAACAATTTTAATTTCTCTTTTTTGATTTAAATATTATGTATTCCTACTTTAAATTGTGCGCACATAGTAAAAATATGTATCTTCGAATCATGGAGTCTACAATATCAAAACCAGAATTATGTGAATTATTGCACATAGATTTCCCCATAATCATGGCGCCAATGTTTCTCGTTTCCAATAAAGAAATGATCATAGCAGCTGTCAAATCAGGTATCACTGGAGCAATACCCGCACTAAATTATCGGTCAACAGATGATTTGCGTAACGCTATTCGAGAAATCAAAAAAGAGGTACAAGGTCCTTTTGGAATTAACTTAATTGTAAATAAGTCTAATTTCTTGTACAAAGAACAATTAAAAGTTTGTTGCGAAGAAAAAATAGATTTTATCATAACTTCTTTAGGTTCCCCTGAGGAAACAATTATTGACGCGCATAAAGCTGGAGTTAAAGTCTTTTGTGATGTAACAAATGTGAAATATGCTTTAAAGGTTGAAGAATTAGGAGCTGATGCTTTAATTGCTGTAAACAAAGAAGCTGGTGGACATGCCGGTAATATTTCATATAAAGAATTAATTCCTCAACTTAAAAACGCCTGTAAAATTCCAGTTATTTCGGCTGGAGGAGTCGGGTCAGGAAGTGGAATCAAAGAAATGCTAAGTTTAGGAGCTGCTGGATTATCAATGGGGAGCATTTTTATTGCTTCTTCAGAGGCTGGAGTTTCAGAAGAATATAAGCAAGCATGCGTTGATTATGGCGCAAAAGATATTGTTATGACCACAAAATTGTCTGGCACACCATGTTCTGTAATCAATACTCCTTATGTTCAAGAAATTGGAACAACACAAAATTGGCTGGAAAAATTGTTGAGTAAAAATAAACGTTTAAAAAAATGGTTCAAAGCTTTTACGTTCTTTAAAGGAATGAAAAGTTTACAAAAAGCTGCCTTTGGATCAACATATAAAACTGTTTGGTGCGCTGGCCCTTCAATTGAATATGTACATGATATTAAACCAATTAAGGATATTGTTGAACAGTTGAAATCAGAATATGAGCAAGCCAACTAAAATTATTTCTATTCGAAAAATGCGATGGATGCTATTTCTATTGGGATTTTTTAAAATCCCTTTGGTAGGATTTATAAAGCCAAAATTAATTTCAATAGACGAAAACAAGGTTCGTGTCAAAATCAACTTACGACGAAGGACAAAAAATCACTTGAACTCCATGTATTTTGGTGCTTTGGCAGTTGGAGCGGATGTAGCGGGAGGAATTCATGTCTTTTATTTTGCTGAGTTATCCAACTTGAAAGTTTCATTTGCCTTTAAAGGAATGAAAGCGGATTTCATTAAACGGGCAGAAAGTGATGTTGTTTTTGAAAGTAATCAAGGAGAATTAGTTCGGAAAGCAATTAATTTAAGCGAGGAAACAGGAGAAAGAGTGAATGAAACAATAAATGTTATTGCACGCGACGAAAATCAAGAAATAGTAGCAACATTTGAAATGATCGTTTCAGTGAAAGTGGTGCCGCTAAAATCTTAATGTCTTAACATCCTATTATCTCAATGTCCAAATATCTTGCAGTCCTAATCTCTAATCATTACATTTGACCCAAATTATAAAAAATGCGAATAATTTCTGCTTTAGAATTGAATGACGCTATGCAAAAAGGTCAAGAATTCGAAATTGTTGATGTACGTGAGCCATATGAATATGATGCGTGTAATATTGGTTCCGTGCATATTCCTATGGGAGAAATTTGTAATAGAATTGCTGATTTACCAAAAGACAAAAACATTGTTATTATGTGTCGTTCTGGAAAAAGAGCAGAGGCAGTGGCTAATATTTTAATGACAGATTATTCAATTTCAAATGTTTACATTTTAGATGGAGGTATTTTAGCTTGGAAAGATCAAATTGACTCAACCTTAGATATTGAATAATGGATTTACTTAAATCAATTTTAGACTTTATACTTCATTTAGATGTTCACTTGATTGCAATGATTGAGGATTATGGACTTTGGATATATGCCATATTATTCCTTATCATTTTCGTTGAAACAGGATTAGTAATCATGCCATTACTTCCTGGTGATTCCTTATTGTTTGCTGCAGGAACATTTTGTGCAGGTTTTAAGAATGAAGCTGGAGAATCTGCCCAATTAAATTTATGGATTGTATTGGGCTTGTTGATTGTTGCAGCAATTCTCGGTGATGGATTGAATTACTTTTTCGGTAAAAAAATTGGATTGAAAGTACTCAAATGGAAAATTAGAGGACGTCAACTTGTGAAACAGAAATACATTGATCAAACACATGCTTTTTATGAAAAACATGGTCCGAAAACAATAATTATTGCGCGTTTTGTGCCAATTGTTCGAACTTTTGCTCCATTTGTGGCCGGTATTGGTGAAATGAGTTATGCGAAATTTCTAAAGTTCAATATCATCGGTGGTGTATCTTGGGTTTTAGGCTTGACACTTATGGGTTACTTCTTTGGTAATTTGACGATTGTTCAAGAAAATTTTGAAATTGTGATCTTTGGAATTATTGGATTGTCTATTCTCCCTATGATTATTGAAATTATTCGCGCTAAAAGAAAAGCTAGAAAAGGATGAAAACCTACG
>JBILYS010000242.1:0-3771 GCA_044377625.1 Crocinitomicaceae bacterium | reverse complement strand
ATCACCTGAAAGGCCATGAGTAATCCAGTTTTTAGCTCCATTAATCACCCAATGATCACCATCTTTTTTAGCTACAGTTTTCATTCGCATAGCATCTGAACCGGTATTAGGTTCAGTTAAACCCCAAGCGCCGATAAATTCACCAGTTGCCAATTTCGGTAAGTATTTTTTCTTTTGGTCTTCTGTACCATGATAATAAATATGACCTGTACATAATGAATTATGCGCTGCAACACTCAATCCAATCCCTCCACATACCTTACCTAGCTCCATCAAAGCTGTAGAATATTCCAAATAGCTAAAACCAGATCCGCCATATTCTTCAGGTAAATAAATCCCTAAAAGACCTAATTCACCCATTTTTTTCATTGTTTCAACAGGAAATATTTCCTCATCGTCCCACTTTTTCATATTAGGCTTAATTTCCTTCTCCGCAAAATCACGCACCATTTGCGTAATCATCTTCTGATTTTCATTCAATTCAAAATTCATTGTAAAGTTTGGTTTATTATGGTTTATTGTTGATGTTTATTTTAAAATCGCACTAAATTAATAATATTGTCGCAATATGGTTTTAGTTTATCTTCTCCATTTAAAAAATCTAATGAAACAAGAAAATTAAATCCTATTACTTTTCCTCCACATTTTTCGATAAGTGCTGCACAGGCTCCAGCTGAACCACCTGTAGCCAACAAATCATCATGTATTAGAATTCTTTGTCCTTCAGAAATTGCATCCGTGTGCATTTCAATTGTGGCACGTCCATATTCTAATTCATACGCATAACTTACTTTCTTATACGGAAGTTTACCTTCTTTACGAATAAGTATGAATGGCACTCCTAAACGAATTGCTAATGGGTATCCGAAAAGAAAACCACGACTTTCGATTCCTGCAATCGCTTCAATATTTTTATCTTTATACAAATCAACCAAATGATTCAGAACATCATTGGAAAGAATTGGGTCCAACATAATCGTTGAAATATCTTTAAAAATTATTCCTTCTTTCGGAAAATTGGGTACGTCACGAATCGTACTTATTAATCGTTGTTCTAATGTCATGTCACAAAGATAGATATGGTTTTATCTTTTCAAAGAATTCTTCATCAATTAATACAGATTCTTTGATTTCATCAATTCTTTTGAATGCAGTTTTTTGAGTTCTCATTTTAACTATTGAATTCGCGATGTTCCAATTAAAATATGGATGTTGCTTAAGTTCTTCAGCAGTAATAGTGTTCAAATGAATTTCTCGGATATCCTTCACATTGATAAAAATAAATTCTTCAATAGCATTATATTTATCCAAATCCATTTTCCAAACTTCTAAAAGTTGTTCTTTTTTAACAAAACCACCTATTCGATCTCTGTATTTTATGATATTCTTGGCGTAAAACGACCCAACTCCAGGAATTGATTCGAGTTCTTCTTGATCAGCTACATTAACATTAACAATTATTTTTGCTTTTTTCTCTGCTTGAAAAGTTTGCGAATGATTTTTCTCGAATACTTTTTTGGTATAAAATGTAGAATCTTTAATCAATTCAAACAGCTGAGGAGGAATAACGAATATTTTTTGAAGCTGCTCATTTGAGTATATACCTCGTTCTGTGAATTTCAAAACAATGGCTACTTGTTTTTGGCTTAATCCCAAATTCAACCAATCGCGCTCAGTATAAGTATTCGGGTCAAATTTATGAGAGGGACGTGAAAATTTCTTTTTACTGAAACTACTTTTTTTATAAAATTGTTTATTTTTCCGTTGGAATTGTTCTTCTTTAAGTATTTTAATATCCTCTGAAGAAATATCAAAAACTTCCCTTTGCGACAAAGCTTGTATCACTCTTGGTATAAAAACTATTATGAGCGCGATTAAAATCACGATCAAAACCCCATTTTTACTTCTTTTCGAAATATATAAA
Organism: Crocinitomicaceae bacterium; assembly: GCA_044377625.1. Lineage (GTDB taxonomy): Bacteria > Bacteroidota > Bacteroidia > Flavobacteriales_D > Crocinitomicaceae > M0103. The sequence goes on along the minus strand of JBILYS010000242.1, from coordinate 1,847 downwards.
GGGTTATTTGTTTTCATTTTTATTAAAGAAATAATACACAGGAATACCAATCAAAACAATTAACAAACCTAATCCTGTATTTCGTGTATCATAAATGAGTAAATCAACACAAATTGCACTAGTGACCAATATATAAATTATTGGAATAACAGGATATCCAAATGCTTTGTATGGCCTTTCAGTTTCTGGTTCTTTTTTACGAAGAATAAAAATTCCAGCAATAGTTAATATATAAAATAAGAGAGATGCGAAAGTTGAGTATACAAGCAAGTCACTATATTTTCCAGACAAACAAAGTAAGCTCGCCCAAATACATTGAATCCAAAGTGCAATTCCAGGAACTTGAAAACGATTAAGTTTTTCTGCTTTTTTAAAAAACAATCCATCTTTAGACATTGCATAAAACAAACGTGATCCAGCCAATATCAATCCATTATTACAACCAAAAGTTGAAATCATGATTAATACAGCCATTAAGCTAACCCCTAAACCACCAAATATAACGGACGCAGCCCCTGCTCCAACTCTATCGTTACTTGCAAACATGATTCCTTGACCAATAGCATCCGTTGCTTCTGGATTTCCATTAATAGGTAAAAGAGCCAAATAGGCAATGTTGGCTAAAATATAGATTATTGTAACAATCAATGTTCCCAAGAACAAACTACGGGGTATATTTTTCTTTGGTTCCTTGATTTCTGCAGCAATAAAAGTAACGTTGTTCCATGCATCAGAAGAAAACAATGAATTGATAATTGTAGCTCCCATTGCTCCTGCCAATGCAAATCCTGCTAATGGCACCACAGTAATAATTCCAGAATCTGTTATTGTTGTTTTACTGGCACTCCACATATCAGCAAAATTATGACTTAACGTATCAGTTTTTAATCCAATTGCTAAACCTAAAACGATTAATGCAAACAGAGCAAACAACTTTGCCGAAGTAAATATCAATTGAATAATTTTTCCGTTTTGAATTCCTTTAGTGTTTATAAATGTTAGAATAAAAATGCTGACAATGGCTAGGATTTGGCCGTAATTAATTTGAAAATTTTCTCCTATTGTTACAATTACATTATTTAATTCTGGGAAAAACACAGCCGAATATTTTGCAAATGCAACAGCTACAGCAGCAATTACTCCTGTTTGAATTACTGTAAATACTGTCCATCCATATAAAAAAGACATCATTCGTCCATATGCTCGTTGTATATAAACGTATTGCCCCCCAGCATTAGGCATCATACCTGCCAATTCGCCATAACTCAATGCAGCAAAAACTGTTATTAAACCAGTCAACAACCATAACACCATCATCCATCCTGCCGAACCAATGTCCCTCATCATAGGTGTTGTGACAATAAAAATTCCAGAACCAATCATTGATCCTGCAACAATACTTGTTGCATCAAGCAGGCCTAATGTTCTTTTTAGATTAGTAGTTTCTGGCATTTAATTAGTTATTTAGTGGGAAATAAAAAAGCACAAAAAGCCAAATCACATTCGGCTTTTTGTGCTTTGAAAAATTATTTTTTAGCAGCAACTACTTTTGTCAAATAGAAACCTATATGCGTTACGGCAATTAAAAGAGATGTTATATATAATCCCATGTCCGTTTGAGCTGGTTCCAAAATCATTTTACCATTTACAGAAACAAAATGTGCAGGTTCTAATGTATAATGGTGAAGTATTGCAACAATAGCCAACATCAACGATAATGCAACACCTGTATTAAATAATGGTGTCAAACCTCTGGTTGTTGGATTAAGCGATCCTAACTTACTGTTTTTAGCTCCATAGAACATATATACATCAATACCAATAATCATCCAAATAATTAGTCGCAA
>JBILYS010000241.1:0-3775 GCA_044377625.1 Crocinitomicaceae bacterium | reverse complement strand
AAAATACAAACTACCATCCTTACCGAATGTAGGAAACAATTCATTTCCAGCTGTATTTACTTCAGGTCCCATGTTTTTTGGAGCTGTCCATGAATCTGCTTTTCTATCATAGGTTGTATACCATAAATCTCTTCCACCGAAACCACCTACCATATCAGAAGCGAAAACAAGAAATTTACCATCATCTGATGCACAAGGATGTCCAACAGAAACTGAATCAGCTGTTTTTAAATTCAACTTTGTTGCTGGCCCCCATTCATCTTTCCCTTTCAATTCAGATGTCCAAATATCACAACCAAGATTTTGTTTTTTCAAATTAGGACAACGAGTAAAAAACATTACTTTACCTCTTCCGTCAAATGCAACAGAACCTTCATGAGCTTCCGTATTAACATTTCCAGTAATATCAACTAATTTTGGTTCGCCCCAATTATCTTTTTTATCTTTTTCACTCATCCAAATATCCATGTAATTTTCACATGAGATTGGATCTGTTGCATTTCCAGTACTTCCAGCTCTACTTGAAGCAAAATATAATTTTGATTCTTTTCTATCTGCAAACATTGGTGCCATGTCCATCTCAGCCTTATTAATGACTGCTTGGTTCTCAACTTTATGACGTGTTCTATTCGCTACAAAACTTTTATTATCTCTACATGATTTAACACCAACCTCAGCTCTTGTGTCTGCAGGAACCAATTTTTTATACGCTTCATATTGAATCATAGCCTTATCAAAGTTGCCCATCATTCTCAACATTTCACCATTATAATAGTAAACTTCAGGAACAACATCTTGATAATCTAACAATAATGCACGATCATACCATTCATTCGCTTCTCTAAATCTATCCGTAAAACGATAACATTCAGCAGTTTTAAAAGCCATATCAGCTTTCATTTTTTTTGCTTGATTTCCTTTACGAGTCAACTTTGTATATGCTAAGCTGCATTTATCAGCTCCTTCACAATATTTCTCACTCATGAAGTATGTTTCTGCTTCTAGAACAAATTTGTTTTGAGCAAATGAAAGCCATGAAAGACTAATAAAGACAAGTGGTAATACTAATTTGTAGTACATATAATTTCTTTTTTTCAATTAGAATTGTAAGCACGAAGAAAATAAATTTTTATTAATTCTTAACTATAAAAACAAAGTAATTTAATTAATAGGTTTTTTCAACGAAATGTAAAAATAAAAAAAGTTCTTGAAATAACAGCAAAAAAAGAGATAAGATGCTTGAAATCTTAACAATGAAACTATTTAAAGATCAAAATTACACAATTAATCAGATTCTGGAAGTGTATATGTTCGCCATTTTTGAAGTATAGCCTCAAATCCTGGAGATAATTCTGAATCAAACCTTAAATATTCTCCTGTAACAGGGTGTTCAAAACCTAGTGTTTTTGCATGCAAGGCTTGACCATCAATTAAATCGAAACAATTTTCTATGAATTTCTTGTATTTAGAAGAAGGGGTACCTCTTACAATCGAATCTCCACCATATTCATTGTCATTAAAAAGAGGATGACCAATATGTTTCATGTGCGCTCTGATTTGGTGTGTCCTGCCTGTTTCTAATTTACATTCAATCAATGTAACTAATCCAAATTGCTCTAATACTTTATAATGTGTTACAGAATGTTTACCGTGATCACCATCAGGAAAAACAGTCATTACCTTTCTGTTTTTCAATGAGCGTCCAATATTCCCAATCACTGTTCCGTTTTCCTTTACATCACCCCAAACCAAAGCATGATAGCGTCGTTCAGTTGTGCGATCATAAAATTGCTTGGCTAATTTTGTTAATGCTAATTCAGTTTTAGCGACAACCATTAAACCAGTTGTGTTTTTATCCAATCTATGCACCAAGCCAGGTCTCCCGAAATAATCTTGGATCCGATAAGGTAAATTATCAAAGTGAAAAACGAGTGCATTCACTAATGTTCCAGTATAATTGCCATATCCTGGATGAACAACCATATTCGAAGGCTTGTGAACTACAACTAAAGAATCATCTTCATATTCAATTACGATAGGAATATCTTGAGGAATAAGTTCAATTTCTCTTACAGGGTAAGGCAAAACGATTGAAACCTCGTCGTGCGGTTTTATCTTATAATTCTGCTTTACTTTTTCTCCATTAACGAGAACAGTTCCGTTCTTAGCGGCATTTTGAATTTTGTTCCGAGAAGTATTTGGTAAACGATCAAGTAGGAATTTATCTATTCGAATTATTTCCTGTCCTGGGTCTGAGATAATTTTGTAATGTTCAAAGAGTTCTTCTTCATCATTCTCAACCTCTTCTATTTCTTCATTCATTAGTTCTTGATAATTTTATAAACCTTATCAATTCCCTTTAATCGGAAAAAATAAACACCCGCAGGGAAATTAATTAAAGAAACGTTAGATTCTATTGTTTGAAGCAATAAAGCACCCTGAATAGAATAAACTTCCACACCTTCAAATAAACCATTTTCTATTACAATGTTCACTTCATCAGCCGTTGGATTCGGATATAAATTAACGATTGGTTGGTTGCCAATTGTTTCAATTCCCAATTCGACATCCATTGCAGTTGAATAAATCGGTCTTATCATAACAGAACCTGATATTGAGGACTGCGACCATGATATACCATTATCAACACTGTAATATGTATTAGTTGAGTTGTCTAAATTTTTATCAAGACCTACGTTCAGACGAATTGCATCTAATTGTCTCCAACCTACAAAGTAGCTTAATCCAACTGAAACCTTTAATGTGTCTTTGAAATAATATGTTGTAAATTCATTTCTACTTGATCCATATTCAGGTTGGCGGGGAAAGAAAACATCATCTTCATACAAAACAGTTCCTGGAACTCCACCATTATCACTCCAAACGGTCAATAAAAACAGTTTGTTTGAAACATCAACTACAGAAGGCACAAAATGAATATTCACACCAATAATTGAATCTGCTTCATACGCATTGTATTTAATAGCTATACGAGATTGTGTTCCTGTTGGACCATATGCCGCTTCGGCACTGCCGTCATCATAACTATAAAAGTTTGAAAAATATTGAATACTACTTGTTGAATCATTCAACGTATAATCATTTGCTGTAGTTGTTGGTGTTGTTGCAGTAGCTAATACATCAAACGTTTGGTGGTTTCCAAGTTTAGAAATATCATAAACATAACCACCAGAAAGATCATGGAAAGAATAACTTGTGATTCCAGGTAGGTAATTAAAAGGTGCTACTCCACCTGCCAATGTTTGTCCATTCAACAAGTAGTTCCCTTCAGGAGATCCGCCGTATGAAACTTCTATAAGACCATCTTCATTGTTTGCTTGAATTACAGCTCCATTATGCATTGTAATAGCAGCTGCATCATGCATTTTACCAGTTGAATTGTTTTTAAAATGATCCCAAGGAACTGATGTGTATGTTTTCAATAAACTTCCAATTGGATAAACAAACGCTAAATCTTTAAAAATGGTATCTTGATACCCTGATAATGCTCTTAAATGAACGTAATCAATATTAAAGATATCAAGCATTCCTGACAGTGCTCCGTAATTTTTAAATCTAAACTGAAACCCTTTTTCAAAATAAAGTGGATCAGTTATTGGGATATGACCAACTTGAAAATCACCAACAGCCTGCCCAGATGTGCTCCAAATCCAATTCCATTGATCTAAGTCCTTCGCATAAAATTCTAAGACTAAAGAATCTGTTGTTTCTGGCACATCTCCAAAACCTTCTGCTTGAAACAAAAAACTAAAAT
>JBILYS010000240.1:0-3781 GCA_044377625.1 Crocinitomicaceae bacterium | reverse complement strand
TTTACTGGAGGCAATGGGTAAATTGTAAGTGTGAAAGTGGTTGCTGTTCCACTGCATGTTCCAACCGAAGGAGTGACACTAATAGTTCCAATATTGTCAATTAATGTTGTGTTTAATCCAGTAAATGCAGGAATATTCCCATTGCCACTTGTACCTATTCCGATCGTATTATTTGAATTTGACCATGTATAGGTTACACCTATTTCCGTGCTTGAAAAGAGTGATGAATTGATTAAATCATTTGCACAAGCAGCAAGTGAAACCGGAACATCCATTGTTGGGGGAGGGGTAATTGTAACATCTATTTGTGCTCGAGGACTTTCACAACCTGTTATTGTTTGAGAAACATAATAACTTGTTGTTCCAACGATTGCGGTTGAAGGTAAAGGGGCAATTGCAGATCCAATTCCACCAATTGCAGCGGTATACCAAAGTAAATTTGTGCCTGTTGCAGTTAATGCAGTTGAAGGTTGCCCTTGACAATAAGATACATTTGTAACAGTTGGCGCAACTGGAGGATTATTCACATTAACCGTAACTGTTTCGATTGATTGACAACCATTTGCATCAGTTCCATTTAATATTGCAGTGAAAGTTCCAGGAGTATTGTATGTAATAATATGAGGTCCATTTCCAATTGCTGAAGTAGGAGTGCCACCATTTGAAAAATTCCACGTTAACCCACCAGCAACATTTACAGAAGTTGAACCATTAAATGTTACTGTTTGCCCTTGACAAATTGTTAATGGTGCCGCAACAATATTTGGGTTTGGCCCTTGGAAAGCTCCTGTTCCTCCAAAATTCACTGTAAATCCCATATTAGCACTGAAGTTATTAACTAATAAGGCATAGGTTGTTCCAACAGTCATGTTTACAAATTGGCAATAAGCATTTTCTCCTGGATCACAGTTTGGGTCTTCGGTAATATCTAAATCAGTTAAGCTTAATCCAGTTGAGCCATTTGCATTTAAACAAGAAGATGAATTACACCTTATTACAGTTCTTGGTCCACAAGGATTTGTGCTATTCAATTGGTAAATCATAAAGTCAATATCATCAACGGGATTTAATGGCGTAATATCAAAAGTTAATGAACCAGCAGTTCCACATGTCCAATAAAACCAAGAAGAATTCCCTTCATCAGCGCCAAATGCATTTTCTAAACAAGAAGTTGCTTCTGGTTCATCATTATTCAAACCACCACCACTTAATGTTGCAACACTTATAGGATTTTGATTACATAAAAATGCTGCGCCTCCGCAATCTGCACCTGGATTTGCCGAAGGTGTATAATTATTAATACATAATTCGAAAGTACCTTCATTTAAAGTTGTTGTACTAACGCGAATATAATAGGAGCTTCCTTGGATCAGCGCTCCTTCATATAGCTGAGTTATTCCCGACCCAGCTGTTCCGTTTGCACAACCTTGTTCATTTACTCCAGTTAAGCAATCACCATTGTAGATAGAAATACAAGGACTCATCATTGTTCCACCTGAACCTGATCCGCCTGCAGAAATTAATGCGTCCGTCCCAACTGCAGTGAATTGAAACCAAACGTCTTGTGTTGAGGTGGTAGCTAAGCAAGTTGCAACACCAAAACTTCCAATTGTTGAGCCATTATTTGTAAAAAATGCAGCTCCTGAACAAAAATTGGAAACGTTATTTATTTGATAAGCAGTAGCACAATCATCCCCTTGAGATAACGTTGAATTAATAAAACTAAAATAAAAAGTAAGAATTATAAAAATCTTATTTATTAAACTCGAACTCAGATTAAAATACATCAATTGCTTTTATCTTATGACATTTACATGTCCATTAATCATTTTACGCTCGTCGTTTTTATTTGTTTTGAATTCAATTTTCCATGAATAAACACCTTCTTGGACTAACTCTCCTCCGGCTCCATAAGTTCCGTCCCAGCCAATTTCCGCATTATGTGATTCAAAAATAATCTCTCCCCAACGATTGAAAATTATTAAATTGAAATCAAATGGATCAAATCCAGATTTGAATATCGGTTGGAAAGTTGGATTATGTGCATCTTCGTCCGGTGTAAATGTATTTGGTATGAAATAAATTAAATCTTCTTGCATTTGAATAATGGAACTAGCTGTATCAGTGCATCCGAAAGGAGATAATGCAATTAGTGTTACAATATAATTACCTACTTCAGCTCCAGTGTAGTCATGAGATGGATTCTCATTAGATGATGTCGGTGAATTATCTCCAAAATCCCATGTATAAGTTGACCCATTAATTGTGTTATTTTGAAATTGAATTATTGAATTTTCTTCGTTAATCGTAGACGTTGACGGGCTAAACGCAGCTATTGGCAAAGCTTCAACACAAATCATATTCAAAGTGGTTAATGTTGCAACACAGCCATTTGTTAACGTAGTTGTTAATGTAATATCAAAACAACCAGCTTGAGTAAATGTATTTGCGACAGTTCCACAACCAGTTAAAATTGTACCATCACTTATCGTCCAAACACAGTTGGCTGCATTAGCAGTTGTATTTGTGAAATTAACACTTAATGGCACACATCCGCTTGTTATATCGGGGGTAAATGAAACTACTGGTATTGGAACGATGGTTGAAACTACTTGATCTGTATTTATACATCCAGCAGCAGTTGTTCCAGTTATTGTATACGTGGTCGTTCCTGAAGGTGGATTGAAAGCAACTCCATTTGTAATACCATTATCCCATGTGTATGTTGCAGCACCAGATCCAGTAAAAATTAATGTTTGTCCTGCACAAAAAGTGACATCATTACCAGCAAATACAATAGGAATTGGGTTTACTGTTACAAGCACTTGATCTGTATTTTCACAACCAGCAACAGATGTCCCGGTTACTGTATAAGTTGTTGTTGAAATTGGAGTAAAGGCTAAACCATTTGTTATTCCATTGTTCCAAGTATACGTTGCAGCTCCAGTGCCAACAAGTGTAACAGCTGTTCCCGCACAAACAGAATAATTTAACCCTCCACTAACTGATGGCAAAGGATTAACAATTACATTCGTTAGATCAGTTGATTGACAACCATCAATTGATGTGCCTGTTACTGTATAAGTTAGTGTTCCAACAACAGGTGTAAAACCTATGTTATTAGTTATGCCATTTGTCCAAGAATACGTTGAAGCGCCCGCACCACTAAGGGTCACCGATGTGCCAATGCAAACTGTTTGATCTAAACCTGCGTCCACAATGGGAAGAGGATTTACTGTTACAATAACTTGATCAGTTGAGATACAACCTGCAACGGTAGTTCCCGTTACGGTATAATTCGCAGTAACTATTGGCGAAAATACGATTCCATCTGTTACACTATTATCCCAAGTATAAGTTGAAGCTCCCGACCCAGAAAGGTTAACAGAGCCACCAATACATATTTCTTGGGCTATTCCGGCGTCAACAACAGGAATTATGTTTACTGTAACTGTTACTTGATCTGTATTAATACAACTATTGATATCAGTCCCTGTAACAGTATAAATTGCAGTTACTAGAGGTGTAAAAGCAACTGCGTCAGTAACACTATTATCCCACGTATAAATTGAAGCTCCTACTCCAGAAAGTGTTACTGATGAGCCAGCGCAAACGGCCTGATCAATTCCTGCGTCTATTGTTGGTAATGGGTTAACTGTTATTGTAATATCATCAGTACCAATGCACCCTAAAGCATCAGTTCCAATTACTGTATATGTCGTTGATGAAAGAGGGGTAATTGAAACATTATTCCCAATTCCAAGGCCATTATCCCAAGTAT
>JBILYS010000239.1:0-3787 GCA_044377625.1 Crocinitomicaceae bacterium | reverse complement strand
GTAATAATCACCTCTAAATCCAACAACTTGTTCTTTTAAATCCACACCATCTTTTCGAGCCAAACGGTCTGCTTGCAAACCAGCGCAGAAAACCAAATATTCAGCTTCAAAAGATCCTTTATTCGTAATTATTTTGGATGTTTTTTCTCCTTTTTCGATTTCAAGAACTTCATGCCCAAGCTCCAATTTGCTTTCTGGTTGGAGTGCAAGTGCTAATTCAACCATCTTTGCTGTTGCAGCACGAAAATCAATGATTCCAGTACAAGGAACCCAGATCCCACCAATACTTTCAACAAATGGTTCGTGTTCTTTTACTTGTTCTGCTGTAATCCATTCGATTCCTTCAATTTTGTTTTCAAGTCCAATTTTATAAACCTTTTCCATATTCTCCAACTCAGAAGGATCTGTCGCAACGACCACTTTTCCACAAATATCATGAGGAATGCCATGTTCCTTTGCAAAAGCAACTAATTCATGTCGACCTTGAATACAGTTTTTCGCTTTAAGAGAACCTGGCTTGTAATACAATCCTGAGTGGATAACTCCTGAATTATGACCAGTTTGATGATCCGCCAAAATATCCATCTTTTCAATCAACACGATTTTTAAGTCTGGATATTTCAGTTGAAGTTTGTATAAAGTTGCTGCTCCAACAATTCCTCCACCAATAATTGCGATATCAAATGCCATAATTCTGAGATTTACATTAATTTGGCGTAAAATTAATCATTGCAAACTTTGGAACAGCAAAAGAAAAGCATTTTATCTGAAAGACCTTTTTTTGAAAATTTAAATGGTTTACGTTTTACTGGTGCTTTGATGGTTTTTATCTTCCATTGTTTCACGCTAAACAGAGATATTTGGGGAGATTTCACGAATAGTAGCACCTTTAAAATCATGTACAAGCTCGCTTCCAAAGGACATCATGGTGTAGGATTGTTTTTTGTTTTGAGTGGATTTTTAATCACATTCCTCTTGCTCAATGAAATTTTGAAAAATGGAAGCGTCAATGTGAAACATTTTTTCATGCGACGTATCTTGCGAATTTGGCCGCTTTATTTTCTGTTGATTCTTTTTGGGTTTTTCATTTTCCCGCATTTACCTTATGGTCAGTCGACTAATCATTCTCTTTTAATGTATGGAGGTTTCCTGTCCAATATTGATGAAATCTCAGTGGGTTTAACAGATAGTTTGAATTTTCTTACAGTTACTTGGTCCGTAAGCATTGAAGAGCAATTTTATTTGAGTTGGATGTTTTTAATGGCCGTTTTGCCCTTCTTTCGAAAAGGGAAGTATTTTCAACTTTATTTTATCGGATTAATTCTTGTTTCAATCTGTTTTCGTTTTTTGAATTTGGCAGATGAACGCACACTCTACTTCCATACCTTCTCTGTCATAAGTGATTTAGCAATTGGTGCACTTCTAGCTTATATGGTTCAAAAATATTCCATTCAAAAGATCTTAAAACCAATCAAAAAAATACACGTGTTGTTTATTTACGTTATTGGAATTTCAATCATTGTAGCATCTAATGTAATTTTTAAAGGTGTGCTCGTTTCTATTGAAAAGGTTGTTATCGGTTTATTTTTTGCTTTTGTAATTTTAGAACAGGTTTATTCTGATCACTCATTTTACAAAATAGATAAGGTTCCTTATTTCTTTCAATCGGGAAAATTGACATATGGCTTTTACATGTTTCATTGTGTTTTCATCTATTATTGGAGCATTTTCTTTGAAAATCATGGTTTTACCAATTCTGTGTGGCAATTCATTCTTTATATTCTGGTTGTTTTTATCAGCACATACGCAGCGGCTTTTTTAAGCATGAAGTATTTTGAGAAGCCTTTATTGGGTCTGAAAAGGTATTTTAGGTAATTCTTGACTTTTACTATTCGGTTTCAAACTTTCTGAAAAATTCGATTTTACTGTTTAAAATATTTGAATTCAAGACTAGTATGTTATTATTTTATCATTTTTGAGATTATGGGTTTTTGCTAGAACTTTATTATCTGTCATCCTCAAAATTCAGCCTATCATATTATTATATTTCTTTTACTTTTTTCAAGAGCTAAAAAAGTAACAAAAAGAGCCCTCGCGCTGTGCATAATTCGCTTACCCATAAGTGCCTCATTCAGGAAATTTGAAAAACTCCTCCTTCGTCGTCAAACAGTTCCAAATTTCTTCTGAATTTCTGCACATGGGTCCCAAGCTAATTATACAATGCGCTTTAAATCCGCCGAATGGCCTAATATTCATTATTCTGAAATTTTGATCTTTGGAAGGCGTATATATCTTAATACTGTGAAAAATTCGGGGTATTAAGATAATTAAAAACTCGTGCCAAAACTATTTTCAATTAGAGGTCCACGACGGATTACATACTCGTTGTGAATATCCAAGTCCGCTGGAGTGAGATGGGAAAATCAATTGTTAAAACCAAAAAAAGGCCGACAATAGACGACCTTTTCATCTAAATTGAATTGCTTATTGTTTGATCATGTTCTTCGTGTAAACCTGTTCGTTCGTAACAATTTTCACAATATATTGTCCTTTCGGTAGATGAGACAAGTCCAAATATGCATCTGCAAAATTCGACGTTGCGTTCATCGCTCCAGCATAAACTTCTCTACCCATTAAATCATATATAGCTAAGTCTGCTTGATTATCTACGAAACCACTAACTTCAATTGTACATTGTCCAGTCGTTGGATTTGGGAAAATCATTACTTCATGATCTAAAACTTTATCTTCAACGTCTAACGTAAATCCAACAGAAAAATCGTATCGATAATATGAACCCCAATCAACTGGGAAAAAAGTTATATAACTTCCACCAACTAGTCGTAAGCGCATATTACCATTCGTTTCTCCTTCCGTTTGAGCAGAATACCAAAAACCTAAACCGTCGCTATCAGTATCTTCAATAATGATTGAATAACATCCTGGAGATAAATCAAATGTATCTTTGTAATTGGTGTTATTCGTCATATTACTTCTTGAGAAAATAACATTTCCACTTGCATCTTCTAGTCTATAGTTGTTTTCAGAAGCTTTATTATTTGTTGTAAGCCAAACAAAGAAAGGTCCATTTATACCTTCTGGAGCATTGAATTGTGTTTTGACTACATTATTATTGTCATATTCATCTAAGTTCGGTGTTCCTTGAATATCGTATACTTGAGCGTGAAACGTTTGCGCACCGCTATAGTCTCTCCACCAACCTAAATCTGTAACTGGAATTTCTACTATTTGTTTTTCTAAGAAAGCTAAATTTCCTGTCCAAGTGTATTCCAAATAGTCACCATAAGAAATCCAACAACGAATCTTGCAACTTGTCAAAGGCAACGCACCAGTATTTTGAAGAACTACACGCGGATTAGAACAACTTGGATTCCATTTTCTATAATACTCCCAACTATTTGGATTTAAAACATCAATCAAAGCAGCATCGTTCTGGAAATTCGGCGCTGAATATGAAATTAAATCAATCGCAGCAATATAATTCCCACTAGCTTGTCCTGGATCACCCACTGGTACAGCATTTATAGCATAATCCAAAGAAGTTGTTGTTCCTGGTGTAACGAAAGGAGTTAATTCAAATTCATATTCTTTTACTAAATCACCTGGACACCATCCTTCTCTTGAGTAAGGCCACGTTCCTCCTTGCTCTGTATTTGGATTATCTCCACAAACTTCCCAAATATTCCAATCAAATCGAGAAACACCGTCTACTTTAAATGAGTGATCATTTGGCACCCACTCACAACAAGCAGCATTTCCAACTTGT
>JBILYS010000416.1:0-3790 GCA_044377625.1 Crocinitomicaceae bacterium | reverse complement strand
GCATTCCTTTTTATATCTATACATGCAGTATTTTCCCAATCCTCCGTATTAATAGGAAATGCGGTACATCAAGATGGAAAAGCAGTTTCAGGAGCATACATTTTCATCAATAAACAAGATTCAAAAATATTAACCAATAATGCAGGTTATTTTACACTAACTGTCAATCGTCGTGATACCATAACTATTGTGGATGCCGTTACAAACGATTATTACATTATTCCTGAAAAGCATTCTGACACAATAGTATATACTTTTATTTTAACTGAGAAGTCTTATAATATTGAAGAAATCAACGTTTCTGCAAATAGACTCGAGCATGTCTCTGGCGACTTTAACGAATATATAATTGATTATTACGTATTCGAAACGGGAAGTATTGCCCTTCTAAAAAGCTATAAAAACAAATATTATTTGACTTTTCAAAATGTATCAAAGGAGAAGCAAGATTTTGAACTTCCTTTTGTTCCCAAAGAATTTTATTTAGACTGTGTTGAAAACATGCATATTGTTAGTAAAGATTCTACTTATCAATTTTGGATTGACACTTCATTTCACGTTGTTCAGGTGTTGTCAAATAAGTATGTTAAAACCAATTTAAAATCACTCGTTTATTGTGGTGAAAAAGAATACGTCTATTTTGATATTTCAGATTACAACAGAAAATATAGTTTAAAACTGAGAGATGAAAATTCTACAACTACTTTCATGGAAGTTTTTGATTCGATTGGATATTATAACATCATTGGGCAAATTGCAAAACTCAATGAACAATCTTGTGCTATTGGAAAACCATGTTACAAAGGAGATGTAGATTCACGCATTTCACGAACAATTCCCCTTAAATATCAATACCTCAAGAATTCCCAAAATTATGGAGGCACCACTTATGGTTCAAAAGAAGCCAATTATAGAGCATATGCAAATAGTAAAGGATATGCAAATTACACCGTTACTAGAAGCACCTCTATTAATTACCCATCACCAATTACTTCTTCTTCAAGATTTAATGATGGAGCATTTATTCAGCATCAAATAAATATTCCAATCAAAATTCAATCTTTCAGTATCAATCAAAGTATTATTTCAATAGATCTGTCTAATGACAATATAAAAGTATTCAACTTAAAAGGCAAAGAAATTCACTCTACACAAATCAATCAGAATGATCACTCGAAAAATGAAATTATCAAAGACCCTTATGGCAATAAGTTCTATTTATTCAATAAAAACAAAGCAACTTTAGACCTTTCATTATTAGACATACAAAATGGTAATTACAATGCGATATTGTCTCTTAAAGATGTTCGTTACCCAGAAAAAGTAAAAGTATTTAACGATCAACTCTATTTCATAGCAGCAAATGAACATGGATTTCATAAGCTTTATACACTGAACTTGTTTTTGGGAGAATAGCTTTGGTTCTCAAAATCTTAATAACACAAAAAAATGCCGAGCTTTCACTCGGCATTTTCTTTAACCTATAAATATAAATCTTACAACTCAAACTTGATTCCTTGCGCCAATGTTAAGCTATCAGAATAGTTAATTGTATTTGTTTGTCTTCTCATGTAAACTTTCCATGCATCAGAACCTGATTCACGTCCGCCACCTGTTTCTTTTTCACCACCAAATGCTCCACCGATTTCAGCACCTGAAGTTCCGATGTTTACGTTAGCAATTCCACAATCTGAACCTGCTTGAGATAAGAATGCTTCAGATTCTTTCAAACTGCTTGTCATGATTGCAGAAGATAAACCTTGAGGAACACCATTTTGCAATTTGATTGCATTTTCTACACCACCAGTATATTTCATGATGTATAAAATCGGTGCAAATGTTTCGTGTTGTACAATTTTCATATGGTTTTGTGCCTCAACAATTGCTGGTTTCACATAACAACCTGATTCATATCCGGCACCAGTTAAAACACCACCTTCAACAAGAATATTGCATCCTTCAGCAACGGCTTTGTCCAACGCTTCTAAATATGTTTTAACAGCATCTTGATCGATAAGTGGTCCAACATGGTTACTTTGATCCAATGGATTTCCTATTTTCAATTGACCATAAGCTTTCACCAATGATTCTTTTACTTTATCGTATAAATCTTCGTGAATAATCAAACGACGCGTTGAAGTACAACGTTGTCCAGCCGTTCCAACAGCGCCAAATACAGCACCAGGAACAACCATTTTCAATTCAGCAGAAGGCGTAATAATGATTGCATTGTTTCCTCCTAACTCTAATAACGATCGACCTAAACGAGCTCCAACTGTTGCTCCAACTGATTTACCCATACGAGTAGAACCTGTTGCAGAAATCAAAGGTACACGCGTATCTTCAGCCATTAATTTTCCAATTTCAGCACCACCGATAACCAAACTGGAAACACCTTCAGGAACTCCATTTGCATCGAAAACTTCTTTTGCTATTTGTTGACAAGCGATTGCTGTGATTGGTGTTTTTTCAGACGGTTTCCAAACGCAAACATCACCACAAACCCAAGCTAAAGCTGTGTTCCAGTTCCATACTGCAACAGGGAAATTGAATGCTGAAATAATTCCAACAATTCCTAGTGGGTGATATTGCTCATACATTCTGTGTCCAGGACGTTCAGAATGCATTGTAAGGCCATATAACTGACGAGATAACCCAACTGCAAAATCACAGATGTCGATCATTTCTTGTACTTCACCTAAACCTTCTTGTAATGATTTTCCCATTTCATAAGAAACCAATTTTCCAAGTGGCTCTTTGTAAAAGCGAATTCTTTCAGCCAATTGACGCACAATTTCTCCTCTTTTTGGAGCAGGAATCATTCTCCATTCCTTAAATGCTTCTTGTGCTTTTAAAATTACTGCTTCATAATCTGCTTCAGTTGCAGAATTAACAGAGGCAATTAATCGACCATCAACTGGAGAAATTGAATCAATTCGTTCACCACGAGTTTTGAACCATTTTCCGCCTGTTGAGGCACCGTTATTTACTTCTTCAATACCTAATTGAGAAAGAATTTCTTGAATTCCTAGGTCTGTTATTACTTCAGCCATTGGTTGTTTTTTTTTAGATTAAATATGGTGCAAAATTAAGGTAAAATTTCGGGTTAAGCGTAACTTAACTCACATAGAAAGTTAAGTAATCTTAAAAATAAAGATCAGAATTTAACCTATTCTTTTTCTTTTGCCACAGATGCACAGATTATTGTTTGAATTAATATTAGTCAATTTAGAAGTAAGAACAACTAGTCAAACCATTTATTGGATAAAGAAATCAGTGAATCTGTGGCGAAAAACTAAAAACAAACTCGAATTTACTTCTTGTTTTTATATCTTTGTCACATAAAACATCCTTTATGATCCTGAGAAACATCTTTATAGCTACACTTTTAATTACAACAAGTTGTGGCTTAATAACTAAAAAAAATACTGATTCAAATCTTCGAACAGTAAGTTTTAATGGAACTGTGCACAAACCATATTGTGGTGGAGCAAAACCATCTCCTGATGTTGCTGCTGGATATTATGAATCCATGAAATTTGAAAAATTCAAGATCATAAAAGGAGTTGAATTCAAGGAAGGATTGCCTGTTTATGAAGAAGTCACATTAGATGTTGAAGGAAATGCAACTTTTCATTTAGAGCAAGGTCATTATATGCTTGTGCGAGCAGATAAATTTTTACCCTTGGATGAATTCATGAAAAAAAATGGATTGCTTGAAGAAAAAAACTACGTATTAAAAGGAAACGATTGTTTTAAAACTTGGCAAAATACAGTTGATTTATATTTT
>JBILYS010000031.1:0-10696 GCA_044377625.1 Crocinitomicaceae bacterium | reverse complement strand
CAAGAAGTAATGACGGTGAATACGATTTCACCAATGATTCTATGTCAAGAATTTCTGCGTCAAACAGCTTTAGAGAAGAAACTAACAATAATAAATATTAGTTCTGGTGCTGCCAATAGACCAATCCCTTCTTGGGCTGCTTATTGTTCATCAAAAATTGCAATGGACCGATTTTCCGAAACTATTTATCTTGAAGAGCAAGAAAAAGGAAGGAATATTAACGTATTTTCTGTTGCACCTGGAGTAATCGATACTTCAATGCAGAAAAAAATTAGGGCTTCCAATAAAGTTGACTTTTCAAGCGTTGATAATTTTAGAAGTTTACATGAAAATGGGGAATTAAAAAGCCCTAATGACGCTGTAAATAAACTAGTTAAATTGATTCAAAAAAAGGAATCGAATCCGGTAATTTGCAATTTGAATGACCTATAATAAATCGTAGGATTCAAACCTTTCGACATTAATATTTACCGTTTGGTAACTTTTATTTCATATGTGCACAAACCTTTTGTACATTAGAACGTTTTTAAATAAGGACAAACTGTTATAACTATGAAAAAAAATACTTTACTCCTAATTGGGTTCTCCATTTTTACAGCCCTTTTAGTAAATGCACAAACCACTACTTTTAATGCAAAAAATGCACGTGACGGTGAGAATGTAGAATACTGTCATCAAGTTAAAAGAATGCAGGAACTCATGCAGAATCCTGCAGCTGTATTGTCCTATCAACAAGATGAAATTATTCGTCAACATGAGGCTCAGCATAATCAAGTTCCAAAAGGAATTGTGTATAAAATACCTGTTGTATTTCATATACTTCATACAAATGGTATTGAAAACATAAGTGATGAAAACATCATTGATCAAGTTGCAATTTTAAACAGAGATTTCCGCATGTTAAACGCTGATGCAGCAACTGTTCATCCCGATTTTGCGGGTATGCCTAGTGATGTGGAAATAGAATTTGTATTAGCAACTAAAGCACCGAATGGAGCTTGTTTTAGCGGAATTACCCGCACGGTCAATGCATTAAGTTATAATGGTTCGGACGGAAATGCTCAAGTAACTGCTATTACAAATGGAAATGATGTTTTCAACGGGTCTTGGGCAGGTAATAAATACCTTAATATTTTTGTTTGTGGAGAAATTGGAGGAGCAGCAGGTTATACAACAAATCCATCAAATTTTTCTGGAACTTCCATGACAAATGGTATTTGGATTTTATATAATTATGTAAGTTCTTTAGCGCCATCTTCAGTTTTTTCTAGCCGTGCTTTGACACATGAAGTTGGTCATTGGTTAAATTTAGAACATGTTTGGGGTTCAACAAACTCTCCAGGTTGTGATGGTACAGCAACAAGTTCATCTGATCCTTGTTGGAATACTAATTCTTGGTTTGGTCCAATTGGTCCTGTAGATAATTGTGATTATGACGACGGAGTAACAGATACGCCAGAATGCAGAGGTGTAACTTCTTGTTCTATAAATTCTAATTCTTGTAATGGGGATGACGCTTATTGGGGTTCTGCGATGAGAGATAACGTAGAAAATTATATGGATTATTCCTATTGCAGTAAAATGTATACGCAAGGTCAAGTAGATAGAATGCGAGCAGCCATTACCTCTTCAGTTGGTGGTAGAAATAATATTTGGACTCCTTCAAATTTAAATTTCACTGGCACAAGTGCACCTGCATTTTTATGCAAAGCAGAATTTGCTGCCGATAAAACTACAATATGTGCAGGAGATCAAATTCAATTTTCAGATAATTCATATAATGCTGTGACAGGTTGGACTTGGAGTTTTCCTTCAGGAACACCATCATCATCGAATAGTCAAAACCCTGTTGTTACTTATTCAACTCCTGGGATCTATCAAGTAACATTGACGGCAACGGATGGCACAAACACCGATGCAGAAGTTAAAACTCAGTATATTAAAGTGTACGAGTCGTCATCAACTATCCCATTTTTTGATGGATTTGAATCATACACATCTTTTGCGAATATCAATAATTGGGAGGCTTCTAACTTAAACAACAACAATACGTTTGTAATTGATAATACAGTTAGTCATTCAGGAATGAAATGTGCTAAATTGACAAACTTTGGACAAACCGGAACGAACTTAGATGAATTAATTGCTTATCCTGTTGACTTATCTGGAGTTACTGCTGGTACAGGTGGCGTAACATTAAGTTTTAGATATGCATATCGCAAACGTTTATCTGCTGATAGTGAATGTTTGAAAGTATTTGTAACTTCTAATTGCGGAGACACATGGGTTCAGCGTAAAACTATTTGTGGATCACTTTTGTCATCAACTGCCGTGTCAACTTCTTGGGCGCCATCTAGTGCATCAGATTGGACAACAATACATATGACGAATGTCACTAGCGAATATTGGGTTGATAATTTTAATTATAAATTTAGATTCGATGGGGCAAATGGGAATAATATATATTTAGATGATATAAATATCTATTCCGGTGGACCTTCTGATGTTATAGTTGTGAATGTTGCAGAATTAGATGAAATTGATGGTTTATCTCTATATCCTAATCCAGCAGAAAATGAAGTCAATCTTCAGTTTATTGTCAAGGACGCAAAAACAGTTCAAGTCCAAATTCAAGATGTAACGGGTAAGATCGTACAATACCATAATGTGAATGCAGCTATTGGGGCTAATCTTGTTGTAATGGATACACAAGCATTGTCATCTGGAGTTTATTTTGTAGCTATAAAATCAGGTGAATCTCAAAAAGTAATGCAATTTGTAGTTAAATAAAGATTTTATATGAAGAAAATTATATTAATTTCCATTTGCTCATTGAGTTTTATAGGTTTTTCACAAAAATCCACTAATTGGTGTGGAACAGATAAAAAACTCCAACAGCGAATTGATAATTCTCCAGGAATGGCAGAAGAAATCCATCAGAGTATGAGTGAAGCTGCGGCTTCTCAATCGGGCCATGAAAAAGTAATTAAAACAATTCCTGTTGTATTTCATATCTTACATGATAATGGAATTGGGAATATTTCAGTTGCTCAAATTCAGTCTACTTTAGATGTTTTAAACA
This sequence comes from Crocinitomicaceae bacterium, assembly GCA_044377625.1. Taxonomy (GTDB): domain Bacteria; phylum Bacteroidota; class Bacteroidia; order Flavobacteriales_D; family Crocinitomicaceae; genus M0103. The sequence continues at coordinate 7,614 of JBILYS010000031.1, read as the reverse complement.
GAGATTTCAATAGATTAAATTTAGATACTGTAAATACTCGTTTAACTCCATCAGCGCCATTTAAAACGAATGCAGCTTCAATGCAAATTCAATTTATTTTGGCGAAAATAGACCCTAACGGTAATTGCACCAATGGAATCGAACGGAAAGATGTTGCTTCAAATATTACATATGAAGTTGACATGAATTCGGAGCCGCATAAATTTACTTCAAGCGGAGGTTTAAATGCATGGCCAAGAAATAAATATTTCAACGTTTGGATTGTAAACTCGATTGATGTGCCAAATCCAGATGGTTCAATTATTTTAGGTTATGCACAATTTCCAGATACTTGGGGTGGGCCTGCAAATACTTATGGTTTGACTATGAGACAGGATTATACTGGAACAGTCGGCACTGCTGCAGGTGAAGATGGAAGAACGATTACTCATGAAGTAGGCCATTGCTTTGGTTTATTGCACACTTTTCAAGGAGGATGTCATTCAAATAATTGTAACAACAACGGAGATTATTGCTGTGATACTCCGCCTCAATCAGAGGCCTTTTATTCATGTTCTCCAACATTAAATAGTTGTACCCAAACGCCTACAAATGATGCTTATGGATTTGATGCATTAGATCAAATTGAGAATTATATGAGTTATAATGCTTGTCAAAATATGTTTTCATATGATCAAGCAACGATAATGGAATCTGAATTTACTAGTTTAAGTTATTTAACGAGTTTAGCATCTTCTGGGAATGCAGTAGCAACGGGTATTAATATACCAGCAGCGATGTGTAAAGCAGATTTTATCTCTAATAAAACTACAGTTTGTGTAGGAGATCAAATTCAATTTACTGACGATTCATACAATGCAGCAAATGGTTGGACATGGAATTTCCCTTCAGGAACGCCTTCAACATCAACGAGTCAAAATCCATTAATTACCTATTCAACTCCAGGTATATATGAGGTAACTTTGACCGCAACTGATGGTTCTATTAGTGATTCTGAAACCAAAACACAATATATTAAAGTGTTAGAAAGTTCTAGTTCATTGCCTTTCTTTGAAGGATTTGAATTGTATTCTACTTTAAGTGCAACAAATAATTGGCAAGTTGTAAATCCTGGAAGTAACAGTGCCTTTGTTTTAGAAAACACAGTAGGACATTCAGGAACAAAATCTGTTAAATTGATAAATTTTGGCCAATCTGGTGAAAATCTAGATGAATTAATTGCTTCTCCTTTAGATCTATCAGGAGTAACTGCAGGAAGTGGTGGTGTTACTTTGAGTTTTAGATTTGCTTATCGTAAAAGACTTTCTACTGATAATGAATGCTTGAAAGTGTTTTTAACTTCTAATTGCGGGTCAACATGGGTGCAACGCAAAACACTTTGTGGTTCTTCATTGTCAAATAGTGCTGTTAATTCTTCTTGGACTCCAACAAGTATTGCTGATTGGACAACTGTTCATATGACGAATGTAACAAGTGATTATTGGGTTGATAATTTTAACTATAAATTCAATTTTGAAGGCGCAAACGGAAATAATATTTTCTTAGATGATATTAATATCTATTCTGGCGGTCCTTCTGATAATATCGTTCTAACAATTTCTGAGCTAGGTGATATTGATGGTTTGTCATTATATCCAAATCCAGCAGAAAATGAAGTGAATCTAGAGTTCATTGCAAAGGATGCTAAAACTGTTCAAATTCAAATACAAGATGTTACGGGGAAAATTGTCCAAAATCATATGATAAATGCTGCAATTGGTAGCAATCTTGTAATGATAGACACGCAATCTTTATCGGCTGGATCTTATTTTATCGCGATAAAATCTGGTGATGCTCAAAAAGTATTACAGTTTGTTATAAAATAAAACATACACACTTAAAAAAAAGGTCTTTTAGTAAAGACCTTTTTTTGTTTTCAAGAAAATATATTATGAAATTAAAATTACTTTACATTCTTCTTTTTATAAGTTTTTCAGGCTATACACAGCAGTTCACGAATTGGTGCGGTACCGATAGAATTGTGCAACAAATGAAAAATAATGATCCTAATTATGCAGAATTATTGCATAAAGCGATGTCAAAAGCAGCGAATGGAGGGAATTATCAAAATGGACAAATTCCAAAGTCTGCAATGACAATTCCAGTTGTAGTTCACGTAATACATGATAATGGAATTGGAGACATTTCTGATGAACAAATCCAAAGTGCATTGGATATTTTGAATCAAGATTACAACCGTCAAAATCCAGACACGAATATTACAAGAAACACAATGAATGCACCTTTTAAACCGCAAGCTGGAGTAATGAACTGTGAATTTATATTGGCAAAAATAGATCCAGATGGTAACTGTACCAATGGTATTGTACGTGTAAATGCTCCTAATTTAACTTATGATGCTGGTGAGGACTGTAAATATGCTGTTAATGGAGGTTCAGATCAATGGCCTTTGGATAAATACTTTAATATTTGGGTGGTTAATTCTATAAATAATGATGGAGCTCCCGGAATGATCCTTGGCTATGCTTATTATCCTTATGGAGGCGTTGGAACGGAATATGGAATTTTGATTCGTCATGATACTTTTGGTACGATTGAAACGGCGAACAATTCAGACGGGCGAACATTGACTCATGAAATGGGCCATGCATTTGGCTTAGCACATATTTTTGACCAAGGTTGTCATTCAGCTGATTGTAATCAAAACGGAGATTATTGCTGTGATACTCCTCCTCAAGCTGCACCAAACTGGAGTTGTTCTCAAACATGGAATAGTTGCCCTGATGTGCCAATAAACGATGATTATGGTTTTAATGCGTTTGATCAAATTGAAAACTATATGAGTTACAATGAATGTCAAAACATGTTCTCAAGAGATCAAGCAGCCTTAATGCTGAACAATGTGAATTCAATTAATTTCCTTGTAAACATGGTTAGCCCACAAAACCTAATTGAAACTGGTGTTTTTAATCCCTTGATCTTATGTAAATCTGATTTTGAATCCTTTAAAACAAGTGTATGTGTTGGAGATTCAATCAATTTTATTGATCGTAGTTTTCAAAATCCAATAAATTGGAATTGGTCAATAAGTCCAGGGGTAATGAATGTTGATTGGATTTTTATTAATGGATCTAGTTCAAATTCTCAAAATCCAGTGGTGCAGTTTTTTACACCTGGAAATTATCAAATTTCATTGCTCGCTTCCGATGGCATAAACAATGATACGGAGATTAAAAATCAATACATTACAATTCTGCCTTTCGCACATTCTTTGCCTTTTTGGGAAGGTTTTGAAGGATTGACAACACTTACTGGTGCAACATATTGGTCTTTCGAAAATGAACAAAGTAATGCTACTTTTCAAATTGATCAAACTACTGGTTCAACTGGGAATCATTGTGTGAAATTAGCGAACTATGGTCAAATGGGAGTGAATACTGACGCACTCATTTCGACAGCAATTGATCTTTCAGTGGTTGATCCACTTACCGAAAATGTTACTTTGAGCTTTAAATACGCTTACCGCAAAAGATATGATGCAACTGATGAGTGGTTAAGGGTATTTGTTACAAATGATTGCAGTGATACTTGGACTCAAAGGAAAACAATTCATGGTGTACAATTATCTCCTTTTGTCGAATATACACCATGGACACCGAGTTCTTCTGCAGATTGGACAACAGTTCATATGACCAATATCACATCAAATTATTTTGTAGATAAATTTCGCGTGAAATTTCAATTTGAGGGGCAAGGAGGGAATAATTTTTATTTGGATGACATTAATCTTTATCTGGGATCACCTTCGAACACGGTAGTTTTAGGAATAGCTGAAGAAGGAGAAATAGCTGAATTATCAGTATATCCAAACCCGACTGATGCGGAATTAAATGTGAGATTTACATTGAGTTCAGATCAAATTACGGAATTGACTATTATGGATATCACAGGGAAAACAGCCTCAAAATATGTTGTAAATGCAGCAAGTGGTTCAAACAATGTGATAATTGACACGCAAAATATAGCAGCAGGAGTTTATTTTATTTCAATTAATGCAGGGGAAATTACGAGGACATTGCAGTTTGTGAAAAAGTAAGTTTTGATAATTTACTTCCGAGAATTTAAAGAAGTTTTATCAACTCTCCAACTTCTGCTTTTTGAAGTGTATTTGACACAGTAATTCCTTTTGCTGCAATGTGTTTTTTTGTTGTTTCCCCCCAAGCAATGACTTTTCCATGTGGAGGCTCATTGCACGTCAAAAAACTATCAAAATTGGATGGACTTGTAAAAACGTAAGTTTCACATGCAGGAATTTCTTGGCAATCCGAGACTGTCTTATAAACAATAGGTTCAATACATTGATTGGAAGGAAGAAGTGACCCGATAGTTCGTTTTGATATGTTAGATTGTGGAATTAAAACCGTTCGATTCCCTAACCATTTTTTGAAGGCTTCAGCAACTTCAATAGGATTACCAGATTTCTCTCCAACAAAAGATGTTTTTATTCCTAAATCTTCTAGTTTGCTTGCTGTTGTTTGACCAATACAAGCAACAACTGTTTCAGGCTTAATCTTCTCAGTTTTTAAGAAAAATTCAGCTGCTCTGATGCTAGAAATAAAAAGCACATCGTATGATTGGTTAACTTGAAATGGAATGGCTTCAAAACGAATTAACGAATGGGCAATTAGGTTGATATTATTCGCTAAACAGAATTGTTGAAGTAATACTACTTCACTGATATCTTTTGATATAAAAAGAGATTTATTCAAGTTCTTCGTTTGCCGCTGCAACAAGGTCTTCTACAATAATTTCAGCGAGATTTGAAAGGTCATCTGTTGCATATTCATACCAGTTCGCTCCGTCTTCCCAATTGGCAGTATAGGAAACAAAAACAACATTGTTATCATCACAATACACGCCTAATGGCAATTGACAGCCACCTTGCATTAAATTCAATACTTTTCGTTCTATTGCAATTTGCTTTTGAACGCTCGAATGATTCATTTTTTGAAGGAGTGTAAATAACGCTTCATCTTCTTCACGAATTTGTAACGCCAATACTCCTTGCGCTGGAGCAGGAATAAATTCCGTTGGATCTAAAACCACAACGTGGAATTCTGAAAGGTCAATTTTTAAACGATCAACACCAGCTTTTGCTAATAAAATAGCATCATATTGTCCTTCTCGTAATTTTTGAATTCTCGTTGGAACATTTCCGCGTAAATCTTTGATAGAAACATCTTCTCTAAAACCAACAACTTGTGATTTTCTTCGCGCAGATGAAGTTCCAATAATTGCATTTTCTTTTAAGTCCCACAAGCAGTTTAAATCAACCGCACTTTTAGCAACTAACAATAAATCAGCGGGATCTTCACGTTCTGAAACACAAGCAATGATTAATCCTTCCGGTTGGTTCGTTTCTAAATCTTTGTGCGAATGAACTGCCAAATCAATAGATTTCTCAAGCAATGCATGTTCAATTTCCTTTGTAAAAAATCCTTTTCCTTCCAATTTATCGAAACTCAAATCCTGGATTGCATCTCCTTGAGTTGTGATAATCGTAATATCTACACTGCATCCTAATTGTTCTAGTTGATTTTTCACATGATTAGCTTGCCATAAAGCTAAATCACTACCTCTTGATCCAATTCGAATGTGTTGCATGTTTATTTTTTTAATAGAATTTCTTTCGCCATAATCATCGGCATGCTCATGTATTTCTTTTCCATGTAGCCAATAATTTTGTCTAATACTTCTTTAGAATGTTCGTCTAATTCTGCAAGGTCATTTTTGAATACTTCATTCATCGCAGTAGCTCTAATTTCTTTTACTTTTTGAGGAACATCGCGCATGGCAAGTTCAACTGTTCTGATTTTTTGAATTTGCTTGAAATTAAACAATGCTTCAGCAATTATCTCTTCAACATGTTGAATTTCTTTTGAACGTTCTTTTAAATTTTCGTTCGAAATTTTCTGAAGTAAATCAACAGAAATATGTGTGACATTATGATTAATTACAATTTGAGGGTCTAAATCCTGAGGCAAAGCGATATCAATAACAACTTTTTTACCCGTTTCTCCCTGTAAAAGATTACTATAAATTTCTGGTGTAATAATATGTGTATCTGCTCCAGTACAAGCAATGATTATATCAAAACCTGCTGCATATGTTTCTAAATCTGACAATGGATATCCTGCACCATTCAAATCCTTGGCTAAACTTTCTGCTTTTGATAACGTACGATTAAAAACGATGAATTTTTTATATCCATGTTTTCTCAAGAAACGACTCATGTTCGTATTTGTTGCTCCAGCACCTATGATCAAAATACGGGCATCCAATGCAATATTCATCTCACGTAATTTGTGATATGCCAAAGAAACTACGGAAACTGGTTTTGTAGCGATACTTGTTTCAGTGTAAACAGATTTTGCAGTTTCAATCGTGTGACGAATAACTAAACGAATGAAATCTCCAGTTAAACCTTGTTTTTTGGATGATTCAAATGCATTTCTTACTTGAGTGATGATTTCACGTTCTCCAACAATCATTGAATCAATCGATGAAGCGACTGCTAACAAATGTTCTACACCATTAATTCCTTTGTACGTGTCACCACGGTGCGCAAAATGACCGATCTGTTCGTTGGTGAATTCTGGATATAATGTTTGAAAAAATTTCATTAAGAAATGAAACTCAACTTCTTTTTCAGTGCAAAAAACAAATTCAACGCGATTACAAGTTGAAAGAAACATCAATTCAGATATACCCAACAATTCCTTTAAATTCTGTAAACGATTTTGTTGCTTGGCTTCTTCAATGTGAAGTTTACCAATGTCGCTAACGTCTAGGTTTCTGTGAGTAAAAGCAATAATATGAAATTGTTCTAACACTTAGTTGTCTTTTTGTCCTGCAAATTTGCGAAAACATTGGAGGTATATTGTCATAATAATGTCATAACATCTTATTTAGAATGGGTTTAAATACTTGATACTACTCAAGTTTGACTTAATTTTCTAAAATTCAGTTAGTCACATTAGATGTATTTTTTTTTAAAGGAAAAAAGTTACCTTTATTCTCTGAAGAAATAAGGAATGAAAACGATTGAATTTGAATCTGCACAGCATGTAAAAGTGGAGTACGAGTTAGCTTCTACTGGTCAAAGAACGGCTGCAGCATTGATCGATTTGATTACGTTCGTTATTTATTTTGTTATCGTTTCTTTTTCATTGGAACTTAAGAATGTATTTTCAGATTTTGGAACAGATTTATTTCTGACATTACTAATCATAAAATTACCATGGATTTTTTACAATCCTTTAATTGAATTTATAACGCGCGGACAAAGTTTAGGTAAATATGCATTAGGAATAAGAGTTGTAAAAATTTCTGGTGAGCGTCCAGGTTTAAAAGAAGTGTTCACTAGATGGCTTTTTAAAGGTGATTTCATTTGGATTAGCGCAGATATTTTTGTCCTTTTATGGGTTGGGTTTGGTTTGCTAGGAATCATCTTTTCAGCAACAGCTGATAAAAATCAACGACTAGGTGATGTTATTGCAAACACGGTTATTATCAAAAATAAATCAAGCTTGAATTACACGTTGAAGGATATAT
>JBILYS010000415.1:0-3800 GCA_044377625.1 Crocinitomicaceae bacterium | reverse complement strand
AGATACGTTTCGTCCATTTTGAAGGTTGTATATAATTAATTGACAAGATAATTAAGGGAAGCAAACTCAACAAAGCACCTGTGGCTAAATCCAAACGCAAAGAATAAACAAACGCTAAAACCCAATCGATAAAAGTCACATTTACAAATTTATCCCAATTGTGAATTGAAAACAAAATGCGCTCAAAATCAAAAACAATTACCCAAAAAAGAAGCAATTTTAAGATATTAAAGATAGTTTGTTTTGTCAAATTCATTTTACAAAGATACAGAGAATTCGGAATTGATGATTTAGATTCGGAATTGGGTGATATTAGTCACAGTAATCTTTTTTAATATTCCTTAAGTTTGTAAAAAATTTGAAAAATGGGTAAATTCAGTGATATTGTAAAATCAGAGATTCCAACTCTTGTTGATTTCCATGCTACATGGTGTGGCCCTTGTAAAACAATGCACCCAATTATGGATCGCTTAAAGGATGACATGGGAAGCAAGATTCGCATTTTGAAAATTGACATTGATAAAAATCCTGATGTAGCTGAAAAATTCAAAGTGCGCAGTGTTCCAACATTTGTTCTTTTCAAAAAAGGTGAAATTCTTTGGCGTCAAAGCGGTGCGATGGATATCAATACCTTGAAAAATAAGATAAAACAAGCGATTTAATTACAAGTTACAAGTTACAAGTTTTGAAATCTATGTGCCCTATGTGCCTATGTGGTTAATTTGAATTACAAGTTACAAGTTACAAGTAAAAAGTTTGATTCCATGGAACCAACTTACTTTTTCCTTCTTCCTTTTTCCTTAAATTAAGACATCCAGTACTTTTTCTTACACCATTTTCCTTTTTAAATAAAGCTACTAAATCCGTTTATTCCTAACAGTGTAACCTTCTAAAATTAACTGCGTAACACGCTGATATTATTAATTAGCGTTAAACTTGCAGATATAATCGGAATCTTCTACTTTTGCGCCCTGTTAAAAATTAACAAAATTTAAATTTATGGAATCAATAATGATTTATGTGCCTATCGCAATGGCAATAATTGGTCTGCTTTTTATGTGGGCAAAACGTGCTTGGGTTTTAAAGCAAGACGCAGGTGATGGTAAAATGAAAGAAATTTCAGATTACATTTATGAAGGTGCTTTGGCTTTCTTGAAAGCAGAATATAGATTGTTGGCCATATTCGTTGTTTTAGCGAGTATTGTTTTAGCCGGAATTTCATTCATTGTTCCAACAACACACATATTAATAGTAGTAGCATTTATTTTTGGTGCATTTTTCTCAGCTTTAGCTGGAAATATGGGAATGAAAATCGCTACAAAAACGAATGTTAGAACAACGCAAGCTGCTCGTACTAGTTTACCACAAGCATTGAAAGTCTCTTTCGGTGGTGGTACAGTTATGGGACTTGGTGTTGCTGGTTTAGCAGTTTTAGGTTTAACGGCTTTCTTTATTTTCTTCTTCCAGTATTTCATGGGAGGGACTTGGGGACCTGATGGAACTGAAAAAATGACAATCGTACTGGAAACTCTTGCTGGATTCTCTTTAGGAGCTGAGTCAATTGCATTGTTTGCTCGTGTTGGTGGTGGTATTTATACGAAAGCTGCAGATGTTGGTGCTGATTTAGTTGGAAAAGTGGAAGCTGGAATTCCAGAAGATGATCCTCGTAATCCTGCAACAATTGCAGATAACGTTGGTGACAATGTTGGTGATGTTGCTGGAATGGGTGCCGATTTATTTGGTTCTTATGTTGCAACTGTATTAGCTGCAATGGTTCTTGGAAACTATGTGATCAAAGACATGGGTGGTATGATTAAAGATGCTTTTGGTGGTATTGGTCCAATTTTATTGCCAATGTCAATTGCTGGTATCGGTATTGTAATTTCTATTATTGGAACGTTCTTAGTAAAAATCAGCAGTAACAATGCGAAAGAAGCGCAAGTTCAAAGAGCATTAAATATTGGAAACTGGGTTTCTATTGCTTTAGTAGCTGTTTCTTGTTTTATTCTTGTAAACTGGATGTTGCCTGCTAAAATGCAAATGAATTTCTATGGTGAAGGATTGAAAGAAATTTCTTCAATGCGTGTATTCTATGCAACTTTAGTTGGTTTGGTTGTTGGAGCAGTTATTTCTTCAGTTACTGAATACTATACTGGATTGGGTAAAAAACCAATTTTAAAAATCGTTGAAAAATCAAGTACTGGAGCTGGAACAAATATCATTGCTGGTTTAGCAACAGGTATGATTTCTACGTTCCCAACAGTAATCTTGTTTGCTGCAGCAATTTGGACTTCTTATGCATTCGCTGGATTCTATGGTGTTGCTTTAGCTGCATCTGCAATGATGGCTACAACAGCTATGCAATTAGCAATTGATGCTTTCGGACCAATTTCTGATAATGCTGGTGGTATTGCTGAAATGAGTGAATTACCGAAAGAAGTTCGTGAACGTACAGATATTTTAGATTCAGTTGGTAACACAACTGCTGCAACAGGAAAAGGTTTTGCTATCGCTTCTGCTGCATTAACTTCTCTTGCATTATTTGCTGCTTATGTAACGTTTACCGGTATTGATGGAATTAACATCTTTAAAGCACCAGTTTTAGCGATGTTATTTATTGGAGCAATGATTCCAGTTGTATTCTCTGCATTAGCAATGAATTCTGTTGGTAAAGCTGCAATGGACATGGTATATGAAGTAAGACGTCAGTTTAGAGAAATTCCAGGAATTATGGAAGGAACTGGTAAACCAGAATACGCTAAATGTGTTGATATTTCTACAAAAGCAGCTTTACGTGAAATGATGTTGCCAGGGGTTTTAACTATCGGATTCCCAATTGCAATTGTATTATTAGGCGTATTGATTTATCCTGAAAACTATAAATTAGTTGCTGAAATGCTTGGTGGTTATATGGCTGGTGTTACTGTTTCTGGTGTTCTTTGGGCAGTTTTCCAAAACAATGCTGGTGGTGCTTGGGATAACGCTAAGAAATCTTTCGAAGCAGGTGTTATGATTAACGGTGAAATGACTTACAAAGGTTCTGAAGCGCACAAAGCTGCTGTAACTGGAGATACAGTTGGTGATCCTTTCAAAGATACTTCTGGTCCTTCAATGAACATTTTAATTAAATTGACATGTTTGATCGGTTTGGTAATTGCTCCAATCTTGGGTAATGGTCATAACGGTGAAAACAAAGACGCTGCTTGTGGAACTAAAATGGAAGAATGTCACGGAAAATCATCTTGTAAAGGTGATATGAAATCGTGTGATGCTCACATGAATGGCGAAACAATGATCGGAAAGTGTGACATGAGCAAATGTGCTGAAATGTCAAAAGATGAGTGCGCAGCAATGTGTGACGATTTGAAATGTACACCAGAAGAGAAAGAAATGTGTTTAGCGCATTATGATGCAAATGGAAAATTCATGGGCGGAAATGAGTGCACGAAGAAAGCTGCTTGTTGTGCAGATAAATCTGAATGCAAAGACAAATCAAAATGTAAAGACAAGTCGAACTGTAAAGAGGCTTGTAAAAAATAATTCGTGAGAACGAATAACGAGGGACATCGAAAGGTGTCCCTTTTTTGTTTTCGTAACTTTTTCATCACGGTTCGTTTTTTGATATATTTGGCCCATGCGTTTTCTAATTCTATTTTTTACATTGTTTCTTACCTCGATTTCTTTCGGGCAAATCGTCTTTGAAAAAATAAAGCATGATTTTGGCGATTTAGAAGCATACAGCGATCGATTTGTAGATATTGTTGTAACGAATAAAGGACCAAAGAAAGAATACCTCTTAA
>JBILYS010000238.1:0-3801 GCA_044377625.1 Crocinitomicaceae bacterium | reverse complement strand
CTGTAATCCAAGTCCCAAACCAACAAAAAGTCCAAGAGAACCAGTCATCAGAAGTGAAAGGTCAATATCAAGAGCCTTTAAACTTGTAATTATGGCAAAAATATAAATTACGTATTTTGCTATTTGGACATAGATGTATTCCGTTCCTGGGTTAATTGAAGTTTTTGCTCTGAATTTTTTACTGATGTATAATTTCACAACATTCAACAGCATCTTGGCTCCAAAGAAGATGAAAATTAAGACAAGGATGTGGTAAAAACTCAGTGTGAATTTTTGAGACTTTATTAAATTGAAATTCAGAAATTCCGTGAAAGTAACATCTTCATTATTTAAATTAAAGCTCCAAACAGCAATATAAGCTGCAAGAAGATAAACACTTTGACTCAATAATTTCAGCCAGGTAACCATTCGACCTTCTACACGAATATTGGCACTTTTCAAATAGCGTTTTAACAATTTATGAATCACTTTCCGCAGTAGCATGGCTATGAAAAAGATGATGCTTAGAAAAATGATGTTCCAAAAACAAACTTTATAAGGGCCTAAATGAAATAGAGTGTAGCTTAGCATTTTATCTTAATATTGTTCGACCTAACTTCTCTGAAAAGATTATTTTGATTTTTTCATAAACCATTTGTTCAGCTAATAGATCCATTAAAAGTTCATCTGTCAAGGTTTCCGATTGCCCCATTTTGATTCTAATGTCATTAATATGTTGTTCGATTTTAGCAAGTTTGAAGCTATAAATCGCATTCATTACTGTTTCCGACATTCGATCTCCTTCTGAACGGGTTACTATATTGTAATTACTCAACCATTTGGCACTTAATTCATGCTCATTCGATTCAATATCACTTACAAATTTTACGATTTCTTGGTCTTCTAATCTTTTTAAGAAATTGATTGAAAGAAATTCATTTTTGGATAACCCATCTAGAAACAAACTATGAATTTTATTGTAAACAGGATGAGAGAAGGCCATTTCATCGGTTATCAGCTCGTGACAAATAAATTCAATTACATTGGTTTCAGATAAATTTGTTTGATTGTTTTCGTCAATTTGATCAAACTGCATTGTTCGTGTGCCATATTTTACCATTATCCGAATCAACTGTTCTTCATTATAATAAGAAATCTCTTGTTGAACTTGTGGCTCTGAATGTTGCTGTAATTGTTGTTCCTGAGTTTGAGGGATATCGTAAAAATCCGGCTCTGGAGCCTGTTTCACAACAACATTTTTCCTCAGTTTGATTAATTCGTTGGATATAACCTGTTCATTAATCTCAAATTGCTGAGAAATTTGTTGCATGTATACCGTTCGGGTAATCTGATCAGGAATTAAAGAAACTGAATGAACAATTTCACGAATTAATTCTGCTCTTTTAATGGGGTCATTTTCACTGTCTTTTAATAGAATTGACGCTTTGAATGATATAAAATCTTGCGTACTTTCTTTGATGTAGTTTTCAAGTTCTACAGTGCTCGATTTTTTAGAAAATGAATCTGGGTCTTCGCCTTCAGGAAACAGAACCACCTTCACATTCATTCCTTCTTCAAGAATTAAGTCAATTCCGCGGAAAGATGCTTTTATACCTGCTGGATCACCATCGTAAAGAATAGTTATATTCTGCGTATATCGGCGAATAAGTTTTATTTGATCTTTTGTAAGAGAAGTACCGGAAGAAGAAACTACATTTTGAATTCCAGCTTGGTACATACTGATTACATCCGTGTATCCTTCACATAAAAAACAATTGTCGTATTTTATGATATCTCCTTTTGAATAATGTAATCCATAAAGAATCTCACTTTTATTGTAAATGATGCTTTCTGGTGAATTGAAATACTTTGCAATTTTCTTATCCGTAAAAAGTGTTCGTCCACCAAATCCTAATACGCGTCCCGAAACACTGTGAATTGGAAACATTACGCGTCCTCTAAAAAAATCAAATTGTCGGTCATCTTTCGATTTCACCAAACCAACCTTCTCTAAATATTCTAATTTATATCCTTTTGCAATTGAAGCCTTAGTAAAATCTGTTCCAGTATTCAAGCAATAACCCAATTGAAATTTTTCGATAATGTCTTTCCGAAATCCGCGCTCTTCAAAGTAGGAGAGTGCTATTGCCGTTCCTTCTTCTGAATTGTGTAAGTTGTTCTTGAAATGGTCTCTTGCAAAATCATTAATGATATATAAACTTTCTCGTTCACTAATTGCAGCAAGTTGTTCTGCTGTAGCTGGTTCATCTGCTGGAATTGGAATGCCATATTTATCAGCCAGCCAACGCAGTGCTTCTGGATAAGAAAAATGTTCTTTTTCCATTAAGAAACTTACAACTGTTCCACCTTTTCCAGTAGAGAAACATTTAAAGATTTGTTTTGCGGGAGATACTACAAATGAAGCTGTTTTCTCATCTGTGAACGGACTCAACCCTTTTAGATTTGACCCAGCACGTTTTAAACTTACAAATTCACCTATCACTTCCTCTATTCTGGAAGCTTGCATGATATCGTCAATAATATGTGGTGGAATTTTAGACATTATTCTTCAGGGTGCCCGAAATCTTTTTCACTTAGTAATTTACCTTTTTCGTCGTAGGTTGTCCAAACACCAACTGATGCATCTTTGTGATATTCACCGCGATAGTGCAATCTCCCATTTGGATATTTTACAATCGTAAAACCTTCACGTAAACCGTGTTCGTATATCGTTACGGATAATTCTAAACCATTTATACTATAATACGTCCAAATACCATTTCTTTTGCGTTCATCGTCTTGAGCCCCTTTGTATTTTACTTGTATTTTACCAGGATACCATTCTGTATATACGCCATCTTTTATTTCAATTAAGACTTCTTCTTTTAAAGGAACTTTATTTTCTGTTGCTTCTTCAGTTGAGCAAGAGACAAGTATTATTGTTAAGATAAAAAGGATAAATTGCTTCATATTTATTTTTCTCTAAGTGTTGTATATTCAACTAATCCAATGATTGAACGTTTGGCGTCTGAATCAGGAATATCAGTTAATAATGCTAATGCTTGAGTTTTTAATTCCATCATTTTACCATGTGCATATTCAATTCCTCCGTTTGCAATGACCAATTCAATTGCTCGATTGACGTATGTTGGATCTTCGTTTTTGTTTTTTATAATGTTTATTAATTCTCGTCTTACCTCAATTGAAGCAGTATTTAAAGCATAAATCAAAGGCAATGTCATTTTTCTTTCACGGATGTCTATTCCAGTAGGTTTCCCAATGTTTTCTGGTGTTCCATAGTCAAAAATATCATCTTTTATCTGAAATGCCAAACCAACTAATTCACCAAATTGACGCATTGTCGGTGCCATGTCTTCTCTATCAACTGCTACCGCACCACCTTCGCAACATGTTGCAATTAATGACGCCGTTTTTTGACGGATTACTTCAAAATAAATTTCTTCTGTAATATCTAATTTTCGTGCTTTTTCGATTTGTAATAATTCACCTTCACTCATTTCTCTCACTGCGCGTGCAACGATTTCAAGTAAGCGCAGGTTATTTTTTTCGATTGATAACAATAAGACTTTTGAAAGCATGAAGTCACCAACTAAAACGGCAATTTTATTTTTCCATAATGCATTGACAGAAAAGAAACCTCGTCTTTCGTTGGCGTCGTCAACAACATCATCGTGTACCAAAGTCGCAGTGTGTAAAAGCTCAACTAAGGATGCTGCATCGTACACTCTGTCGTTCATTGTTCCTAACATTTTTGCTGTTAAAAAAATGAACATTGGACGCATTTGCTTCCCTTTTCTTCGG
>JBILYS010000237.1:0-3811 GCA_044377625.1 Crocinitomicaceae bacterium | reverse complement strand
GTGTATTTGAACCTATTTCTATCATTAAAACAGCAATTTTAACTGATTTTAATTTACTCGATTTAATAGATTGAGAAAAAGGATGACCTTTATCTATTTTCTGTACTGAATTCAATTCTTTTTGATCTATCAATTTCCAATTTGCAGATACAACAACAGTTGGAGCATCTCTTTTTAATTGTAAAAAATGACTCCAATACTGATCTTTTGTTGTCGTTCCACCACTTAAAATACTATTGGTAATTTGATAACTCTGAATCATTGATAGAAAACAGAATGGAAGAATAACGAAATAAACAAAATTGCTTCTTTTAAATTCATTCAAAAATAAGGCAACACCGATAGCTATAAATGGCAAGAAATCAATCATTGGTCGTTGCCCGAAACCTGCACCGTAAGTCCAACACCACCAGGAAGATAATACATAGACAATCAATACCAATGGAAACATAAAACTTACTAGTTGAAACAACGATTTTTTCGAAAAATAGAATCCACTTGCTATAATAGAAAGAAAAACCAACGGACTCCAAACAAACCAACCTTTTTGGTATGAATATAAAAAATCAAAAAAATGAGGTTGTTTAAAATTAAATCCTTCCTCATTATACGAATAAACCAACCATAAATCACTTTGCCATTTCCAGAGTAAAAAGGGAATTGAAAAAATAATCAGTCCAATTATAACATAAGGCATCAATCTTTTGAATTGAAAATATTCTTTCGTGATTAAATCTTTCAACTTCTTTCCAGAAAGCATTGTCAACAGAGGCAAAAACAACAGCATCAAACCATTTGTAGGTCGAGTAATTATCAATAAACTGAGAATAATTCCACTCCAACCAAGATACTGCATGCGTTTGGTTTGAATCCAATTCAACAACATCCACATAAATACTGTTGCCAAAAAGAAATTATGAATATGACTAACAGTGTGATCGTACACTAAATAATACCAGCTATTCGTTCCGAAAATCAATCCGGTGAAAACAAGATAACTGACAGCATCTCTAATTTTCAAACAACGAAATACCGATAATAAAAACCGTAAGCCAATAAAAAAGTAGACGACATGCGAAAAAGCAATTCCCCATTGAAAAGGTGCCGAATATCCGTCAACAGCAAATCCACCAACCCATGCGAAAAACATTGACAGAAAGAAGAACGGAGCATATAATACACTTAATCCTGGGAAAGTTTTATTGACATATTTCCCATTTTTTTGCTTGTTTCTAAAATCCTTGAATTGCGATTTGTCGGTTGGGTAATACTTCAACTCAACCTCATCTATAAATGAAAATGTTGGATCTTGATAAATGAAAATTGCAGGTAAATAAGCGTAATATGCTTTTCCGTCTCCATTGATTGACCTTCCGTATCGACCATCAAATTCATGTGCAGAAAAGATTCCACACAAAACAATCGATATACTAATCCACCAAAAAAGATTTTTCTTCATTTCACTATTATAAACAAGTTTAAAAAACACATATCCTTTTGATGAAATTGTGTTTTTTAGATCTCTCGTAAAATTAAACTTTATCTTTGACGCAAGTTGAATTACCGATTTATAAAATAATAAATGCAGATTACTAAACTTTCAATCATCATTCCAGCTTACAACGAAGGCAAAACGATTCGTAAAGTACTTGAAAACGTTGCAAATTTAGCATTGGTTAACGACATTGAAAAAGAAATTATTGTAATCAACGATTGCTCAACTGATAATACATTGGATGAAATAGAGCAATTTATTCAAGATAATCCGAGTCAACCAATTTTGGCATTTTATCAAAACGTTAATAAAGGCAAAGGAGCTGCTATTCACAAAGGAATTCAATTGGCGACAGGAGATTATATTGTAATTCAAGATGCAGATTTAGAATTGGACCCAACTGATATAAATAAATTATTAGAAGGATTATCGTCAAAAAATGTCGATGTGATTTATGGTTCTCGCTTTTTAACTAAAGAACATAAGAATACTAGCTTTGTTTGGCACATTCTCGGAAATGGCTTCTTGACAAAGCTATCGAATGTTTTTACAGGATTTCGCCTTACGGACATGATGACGTGTTACAAACTTGTTCCAGCGTCTATTTTAAAATCAATTCAACTTAAGGAAAATCGTTTTGGATTTGAACCAGAAGTCACACTTAAACTTTCCAAAATAAAAAACCTTTCAATTGCAGAAGTTCCTATTTCTTATATTGCTAGAAGTAAATCAGAAGGCAAGAAAATCAATTCAGGCGATGGAATGCGTGTGATCTATTGTATTTTAAAATATAAGATCAAAAACTAAAGTCCTTTCGGTTTTATGCTAATTCAAATTTTAAACACATAGAAACATAGTTCACATAGCTAATTACCTAGCTTTATGTTCATCGGATTTAAAACCCGTTTTTTTATGCTCTTTCAAATTTCAAACACATAGAAACATAGGTCACATAGTGAATGTCCTAGCATTATGTTCATCGGAGTTAAAACCCGTTTTTTTTATTCTCTTTCAAATTTCAAACACATAGAAACATAGGTCACATAGCTAATTCCCTAGCTTTATGTTCCTTCAATAAATAATGTACTTCTATGTAAGCTATGTGCCTATGTGGTAAAAGAAAAACTGCCAATACCTGTGCTTTTAACCATTTACTTCTTGGTTCCTGAGCATGCAAGAATGAACCTTTTTACTTCTTTTTTCTAGTCTGCAAATTAAACCCTAAACCAGCAGACAATATCAATTCATCTGTTTTTTCACTTCCAAATGATAATCCACGATAAGTTGAATTTACGTATGCTACATCCACAAAGAAATTAAAAAACTTCCATATATAATACGTTGAACCAATATGCACAGCAAACGATGGACTTGCTTGGAATCGCGCATTTGGATCTATTGAGGCAAGTGGTTTAAAAACAGCAACACCAGGTTCAATACCAACATAATTGTCCCAGTTTTTCTTTCCTGTATGATAAAACACACCGAAATATGTTCTAAATCCTTCTTTAAAAAATAAATTATCTGCGTCAGTTTTTGATTTCCCATCCATAAAATACATCAGATCTCCTCTGACACTTAATTTCTTTTCAAAATAATATTCAAGAAATCCAGAAAGATAATAGTTCTGAACACTACGATTCAACATGGTTGACGGAGATATTGTTCCTGTTGATTTTAATAATCCAGGTTGAACATATACTTCTTGTGAAAAAATCCCACCTGATAATAAAATGACACTGCTAAAAATGATTCCTCTTACCATAAGTCTGCAATTTTATAATTGATACCAACATGAAATAATAAATGTCCTTCTAAACTTGAACCTTTTTCTTTGTGAAAAACTACTAAATCATCTATTAACTCGGAATGCACATCTGTTCCTAAATGTACCATATATTGACTAACAACTGAGATATCCAATCTATCCGAAAGGTTAAAATGAACCCCTAAACCTCCTTGAACGGCAGAACTCCAGCGCTCAATTGAATTAGATCTATTTGTATTATCTACAATTTCAGTATGATCAAAGCAGTGCCCGGCTAAAATATATGGACGAACTTTAGTCGTTATTTTTTTTGTGGGATAAAACAAAACACTCCACCCAATATGATGATCCGTCCTATGGGCGTAATCCCCCACATCACTAGTTATATAATCATAATACCAATCTGTGTTGACTTTATCTGAAACTTGGATACGAAATTGTCCACCAACTCCTACACCTGGAGGACCGGTTTCTCCATCATTAAAAGCGCTTAGTGTGTTGCGAACTCCAAAGCTCACTAATCCACCTTGATTATTTTTTATTTTTAA
>JBILYS010000236.1:0-3828 GCA_044377625.1 Crocinitomicaceae bacterium | reverse complement strand
TCAGAATTGGTTTGTCACACGAATTCATGACGATATCCGTTCACTTTCACTTTTTGGTTCGCACATTCGTTACGGAATATTAATAGCAATGGGTGCTGGAATATGTCTATACTTTGTCTCATCATTAAAAACACCAAAAAAATGGTTGATATTGCCGATATTAAGTTGGTTAATTTACTACACTTATTTCAGCCAAATAATTTCAGGTTTTATTGCTTTGGTTATGGTACTATTAACATTCACTGTATACTCAGCTTATAAAAAATCAAAGAAAATTGGATTAATCACGTTGCTCATTTCAACAACCATATTATTCAGCCCCTTATTATTGTTAATACCAATAATTCAAAAAAAGCATACTATTAACACCCAATCTCTTCCTAAATTAACGGTACAAGGAAATCCCTATAAGCACAATGCAAATTCAACAACATATATTAATGGTAAACCGCCACTTCTATTTGTTTGTGAAAAAGAATTGAGATCAGAATGGAAGAAAACATCTACGATACCTTATGACAGTTTAGACAAAAAAGGTCAGGTCATTTCATTCACCTTGGTTAGATACATGGCTTCATTGCATCTTAGAAAAGATTCACTAGATTTTCAAAAGTTGAGTAAAAAAGATGTTGAAAATGTAGAAAATGGGATTGCCAGTATTGAAGAGATGAAAACTGGTTTGTTTGCCAGGTTAGACGGAATAAAATTCCAATTATATCATTCGGGCAATCCAAATGGACATTCCCTTTTACAACGCTTAGAATATTGGAAGACAGGAATAAAAATAATTCAACAAAATTGGCTTATTGGCGTTGGAACAGGCGATGTTCAACTTGCCTTTAACGCACAATATGCAAAAGATCAAACAAAATTAAAACCCGAAAACAGGTTACGTGCTCACAATTCCTATCTAACGAGTTGGATTAGTTTTGGCGTTCTAGGAATTTCCTCTTTTATATTAATGCTTTGGTGCTATTTGTCGTATCATTGGAAAAAATGCAATTTTCTACCTTTGGTCTTCATCCTTATTGCGGCCAGTACTTTTCTACTAGAAGATACTTTAGAAACACAAACAGGAGTTACCTTTTTTGCGTTTTTTTATAGTTTGTTTATAGTGCCTTTTCCAAAAAATAAGTAATTTAACCTCTCAATATTAGAACTTAACTGATAGTTATGAAACCACAAATTAACCTTATCATTTTATTTACAATTGCTATAAATCAGCTACTTGTAGCACAATTGCCTAATTACACTCCGAAAAATGATGTAACTTTAGTAATCAATGACGAAGCGGGTACAAATGGCTTGGCGGTTGCCTATAATTCTAAAAAGAACCTATATTATTCCGTTTTTGCTGGAAATGAAAGCTACAATATCGAAGTTCATAATGCATCAGGTGAATCACTTAAAACTATTCCGATAGGTGGTGACTTAAGAGGTTTTTGGTATAATGAATCGAAAAACCAATTACAAGGGATATTGTATGGTAATGCTGGAAGTTTTACTTTTAATTTAGATTCAGATGGTTACCCAGTAGAAATAAATATCACAGATTTTTCATATGGAATGGACGATCAAAATGTTGCAGTTTTTAATAACGGTGTTTTATATTTTGCAAATTATGATGGGGTTTCAAGTTTCAAGCAAGGCAAGAAAAAATTAATTAAACCAAAAAAATTAGAAATTTTCGAATCGGGACTTGCAGATGCTATTAACTTCAATGGTTTTATTCACACGGGTACAAAAGGATATGAATTTGGTTTTTACAATTTTGAAACAAGTGAACTTTATTTAGTTAATGCCAAAAATGGTAAAACAAGTGCAACAATTCAAATAAATATTGATGAATATTTTGGTGAATTAGATGCTTTTAGAATTTCGTTTTGCAATAACCGCTTGTTTTTATACAATGTTGAAGATCGAACATGGAACGGTTTTAAAATAATCATCTAAGAATAGTATTCTAAATAAGATTGACTCTTAACTCCCCTTCTTAAAGATACTTCCTACTTCCTTTCCGATTTTCTGAATCGCCTCAACTCCTTTGGTTATAGCACTGACATCAATGTCTTCATAATTCCCATACATGTTTTCAACGATGCTCTGAGAAGGATAAATTATAATCGTATCATTTTCAGGAAAAGCTTTTTCCAATTTAGCTGGAAAAGAATCAATACCAGAAGCATAAGAAATACCTCCATTGCGCGCCGAACAAAAAATCAATAAATCAGAATCAGATTTCTTTTGATTGAGCAAGAAAAAATCATCAATCTCTTCAATTTCAATCGATTTAATAACATTGGCAATTTTATTTGCTTCACTCACCTTTTGCCACCTCTCATAGGTTGCTATCGTTGAATATAATTCCATTTTAATATTCAACTCTTTACCTAGACGGATTAATCGTTCAACCCACAATGCAAAACTACTTTCCAGTTCAGCCATTGGTGGTGCAATTACAATTATTTTACTGTGAGAAACAAAAGGTTTATCAAATTGACAGAAGAAAATGGTTTTATCACAAACATCGAGCAAATGGTCACGGTCATCTCCAACTATTCTTTTTAATAAGTTCGTTTTGCGGTTATCGTTTAATACAACGACATCTGTAACCAATTCTTTAGAAACACGTGAGATTCCTGAAGATAAATTATGGTCAATTGTGGCTATCGTATTGATTTTAGCTTCGTGCCCAGAAAAATGGCGTACAATTTCTTCCAATGATTTTCGCGATTTACGAATCATTCGTTCAGCGTCTTCATTATTCGGATATACACTTACCACAGAAATTGGATTAATCACCTTGGGATCAGAAACCATCAAAGCAAAATCAAGCAAAGACTCATTTCCTTTTAATTCATTCATATAAACCAATAAATGTTTATTTCTCAAACGTGTTTCTGTCTGATCATCATCCCCTTTTTCTGCTAATTCAATTAACAATCTCTTTCCTGCACTTTCAGTAACAAAAGAAGCAACCATGCAGGTAAATAGAATCAATAAAACAGTTCCATTAACAATGTTAATATCAAGAATTTTATTTTGAAATCCAACCATGATAATCGCCAAAGTCGCCGCAGCATGAGAAGCACTTAAACCAAAGATTATTTGACGTTCTGTTTTAGTCATTTTAAAAATCTTTTGGGTCAAAAAGGCCGCTAACCATTTACTAAAAATTGCAAACGTTGTTAATACACCCGCAATAATTAATGGCCATGTGCCCGTAAAAAAGACTTTATAATCCACAACCATTCCTACAAAAATCAAAAAGAACGGTATAAACAAGGAGCTTCCAATAAACTCCACACGATTCATCAAGATTGAATTATGAGGAATTAAGCGATTTAAGACTAAACCAGCAACAAAGGCCCCAATAATATGCTCTACACCTGCCACTTCAGCAAGAAAGGCCGAAAAAAACACTATTGATAAAACAAAAATATATTGAGATGACTTTTCACTGTCCAACTTACTAAAAAACCAACGTGCCACCTTTGGAATAAGGTAAAACATGATAATTGAAAAAATAGACAAGGAGGTTATTAAACGCAACCAAAATGAACCATCCAAGTTCCCTTGTGCCGAACTTGTAATTACTGCAAGAATAATAAGTACGGCAGTATCTGTTAAAATTGTTCCACCAATCGTAATTGCAACTGCCTTGTTCTTTGTTAATCCAAATTTCGAAACAATCGGATATGCTACTAACGTATGCGTTGCGAACATACTAGCTGTTAACCAACTTGCTGTTTGAGACAATCCTAAACCATAATAACAAAGGGGAAAACCAAGTGTTATCGGAACAAAAAAGGTTAATCCACCAAAAGT
>JBILYS010000030.1:0-10788 GCA_044377625.1 Crocinitomicaceae bacterium | reverse complement strand
GTGTATGTTTACGATTATCAAGGTAAACTCATCAAGAAATTGGTTCAGGCAGAAACTTCTTCTTCGGATGGATTCACTACAACATGGGATGGAACGAATGACGCAAACGCCGAAGCTCGAAAGGGTGTTTATTTTGTTTCAATCAATGTGAATGGACAAAACAGCACAAAACAATTGATTAAGAATTAATGCTTTAAATACTTGAGTGCCCGTTGAACTTCGTTGTCGGTTTTATTAGTAATACGATAGTATCCATCTTCTAACCACAACTGACGAGCAATTTCAGCTTTCAACGTTTTTACAATTAAGGTCTTGCTATGTGCAAGGCCTTCTTTGTCTTTAGTAATCTTGATTTCTTTCTGAGCAAACTGCACGAATTGATTTAAAACCGCATCTGTAACTGTAAAATTCTTATCAAAATCTTCGATTGTTTTCCATTTGTTTCGACGTTGTTGAACGAAGTCAAAAGCAAAGGCATTGAATGCTTGAGAGAACCGTAAATCTGTGAAATACCAGCTCGTTCCGCTTGAATCGAAAGGAACAAAAATGTCTGGCATTATACCACCACCGCCGTAAACAATTTTACCTTTTGGGGTTTTAAACTTCAATGAATCAGCGAACAACGTGCTGTCAGGAGCATATAATTCCCCATTGTCGTAACGATCCATTTGATCACTCATGTATTCTTCATATCCGGCATCATATGATTTTTGAATACATCTGCCTGTTGGGGTATAATAACGTGCAATGGTTAAACGAAGATTACTTCCGTCGCGTAATTTCACATCTTCCTGCACAAGGCCTTTACCAAAAGATCTTCTCCCAATGATCGTTCCTCTATCATTGTCTTGAATCGCTCCAGCCAAAATTTCACTTGCCGAAGCAGAATTAACATTGATCAAAATAGTAAGTTCCGTAGATTCCAAAATTCCTCCAGCAGTCGCGCGATAAATTTGTGACTTCGTGTGTTCACCTTTGGTTTTAAGCATCGGTAAGTTTTTACTCAAAAATTCATCTGCAATATCTGTTGCCGATTGTAAAACTCCACCGCCATTATTGCGCAAATCGAGAATGAGTTTCTTCATTCCTTTTTGGTTTAACCAAAGTGCAGCTTTTCTAAATTCTTGTGATGTATTAACGGAAAATTGATCAATTTTTATGAACCCAATTGTTGGCTCAATCATATATGCTGAAATGACAGATTCTATTGGAATTGAACCTCGAACAACGTTTTTAGTGATAAGTTTTCCATTGCGCAAAAGTTGAAGATTGACAGTTGTGTTTTCATTCCCTTTCAACAAAGCCATTACTTTTTCATTCGTAATTTTCTTCTTGGCAACATTTTTCCCATCAACTTTGATTATTTTATCTCCCGCTTTCAGTCCAGCTTGATCAGAAGGCGAACCGATAATTACATTCGTTACGCAAATTGTATCTCGTAAAATGAAAAAGCGCACTCCAACTCCACCAAACTGACCTTGAATCGATTCATTCATCAACGCTAAATCTTTTGCAGCAATATAATTACTGTGCGGATCTAACTTGTGAAGCATATCAGAAATCGTTTGTTCAAACAGTGCCTCACCGTTTAAGGAATCCACATATCGCTGATCCAAAACATCAATAATGTCTTGCATTTTTTGATACTTCGCCGATCCTCCTGACATGGAATTATTTATACCATTTGTCATTGATTTACCAATCCACAATCCTAAAGCAATACATAAGGATAAAACTACGGGTAGAAAATAATATTTTGTTGGTTTATGATCCGTCATTTAATCTGCTATTTGAATAATTTCAATTCCTGCACTTTTCAGGAAATCGACGCCTGATGTGTCTTTGTATAATTCTTTAAAAACTACTTTTTTGATTCCTGCTTGAAGCACTAATTTACTGCAATCTTTGCATGGTGAAAGGGTTAAATATAAGATCGCATCTCTGCTATTATTTGTCGATTTTGCAACCTTAAGAATCGCATTTGCTTCAGCGTGTAAAACGTACCACTCTGTTTCACCTTGCTCATTTTCACAACAATTATCAAATCCTGCAGGTGTACCATTATACCCGTCAGAAATAATCATATCGTCTTTAACGATAATTGCACCGACTTGTCTCCTACTGCAATGCGATAAGGCTGACCATGATTCGGCCATTTTCAAATATGCCTTGTCGTATCGTAATTGTTTTTGCTGTTCTTTTTCTTTCATAACCTATTAAGTAACCCAAAAGTAGTAAAATGCAACGGTACGAATTGGATGTTCACTTAATTTATGCTTATTTGGGATTTGTGAACTTGTATCCAACTGCTCTGATTGAATGGAAAAAAACAGGATTCTTAGGATCTTCTTCAAATAATTTTCGAAAAGAAAGGATATAGTTGTCGATTGTTCGAGACGTTGGAAACTGATCTTTTCCCCAAACAACATCAAGGATCTCATCCCGAGAAAGCACAATATTTTCTTTTTCTGAAAATAATTTTAATAATTCAATTTCCTTTTTTGATAAGGTAAAAGAATCATTCGAATCAGCATCTTCTACCTCAAATGTTTCAAAATTAATTTCTTTACTGCCAATTTTTAAAAGCGTATTTTCCTTAACAAGTAACGGTTTACCGATGAGTACCGATACTCTTAACAGCAATTCCTCTAAATCAAATGGTTTGCTTAAATAATCATTTGCTCCCAACTTCAAACCAGCAATCCGATCTTCCGTTGTTCCTTTAGCGGAAAGAAATAAAATTGGAACAGCAGAATATCTTCTGATTTCTTTACAAATGTCTAATCCACTAACTTCAGGAAGCATGACGTCCAAAATAACCAATTGGTACTTGTTTATTTTGTCACCAATCTTAAATGCATCAAGCCCATTTTGAAAGGAATCAACATCATATCCCTCCATTTCTAGGTTCATTTGAATTAAGTCGGAAAGACTTTTCTCATCTTCAACAAGGCAAATGGTCGACATATTTTTTTTGTTTCCTAGATTTAATTGTTAAAGTTAAAGTTTTTACTAAACACGTTTAATTATTTTTTATTTTATAAGTGCTGAAGGTCAGAAAAATTAGACTAATTTTGCACTTTCTTATATTTTCAGGAGATGAGTACATCAAAAAAAATTAAATCAGCGTTAATTTCTGTTTTTGACAAAACCGGTTTAGCACCAATTGTTCAAGAATTACATAAAAATGGCGTTGTTCTTTATTCAACTGGAGGAACACAATCCTTTATTGAAGAATTGAAAATTCCGGTTGAACGCGTTGAGGATTTGACTTCATATCCATCAATTTTGGGTGGTCGCGTAAAAACATTGCACCCAAAAGTTTTTGGTGGAATTCTGAACCGAAGAGATTTAGAAGAAGATCAAGCACAAATCGCTGAGTTTGAAATTCCTGAAATTGATTTAGTAATTGTTGATTTATATCCATTTGAAGCAACTGTTGCTGCTGGATCTGGTCACGATGAAATAATTGAAAAAATTGATATCGGTGGTGTTTCCTTAATTCGTGCCGCTGCAAAAAATTATAAGGATGTTGTTATTCTTCCTTGTCAAGCAGAATATGCTCCTTTTTTAGAACTATTAATTGCTCAAAATGGAGAAACTACTTTGGGTCAGAGAAAGACTTTTGCACAAGAAGCGTTCAACGTTACTTCGCATTATGATTCTCAAATTTTCAAGTATTTCAACCAAGGGAAAAAAGAAGTTTTCAAAGAAAGCATTCAAGAATCACACGTTTTACGTTATGGAGAAAATCCACACCAACGCGGAATTTTTTACGGTAATTTGGAGGCAATGTTTGACAAATTGCACGGGAAAGAACTTTCTTATAACAACTTGTTAGACGTTGATGCAGCTGTAAATTTAATGGCAGATTTTAAAGATGACGAACCAACATTCGCAATTTTAAAACACAACAATGCGTGTGGAATTGCTTCACGTTCAACGTTGCGAAAAGCATATATTGACGCATTGGCTGGAGATCCAGTAAGTGCTTTTGGAGGAATTTTAATTGCCAACACAACAATCGATAAAAAAACTGCTGAATTAGTGGATGATTTATTTTGTGAAGTAATTATCGCACCTGCATTTACAGATGAGTCTTTAGAGATTTTAAAATCAAAAAAGAACAGAATTATTCTTGCTCAAAAGAATGTTGTTTTACCGAATCGTCAGTTTAGAACAATCTTAAATGGCGTCTTAGTTCAAGGAAAAGATTTAATTACCGAAACGGCAAAAAATCTTGAATCCAAAACAAAAAAGCAACCAACTGCCTCTGAAATTGAAGACATGTTGTTTGCCAATAAATTGGTGAAGCATACGAAATCAAACACGATTGTTTTAGCTAAAAACAAGCAATTGTTGGCAAGCGGAACAGGTCAAACATCGCGTGTTGATGCGTTAGTTCACGCGATTCATAAAGCGAAATCGTTTAATTTTGATATGCATGGAGCGGTAATGGCATCTGATGCTTTTTTCCCTTTCCCTGATTGTGTGGAAATAGCGGATAAAGCTGGAATCTCGGCGGTTATTCAACCAGGCGGTTCTATAAAAGACCAATTATCAATCGATTACTGTAACGCCAACAAAATGGCGATGGTATTTACAGGAAATCGTCATTTTAAACATTAAAAAAATAAGTTTGGTCGAAAATTGAAACAAAAAGTCGATTTTTACGAACAAACTAACTATTATTATACGTTACAATAAAGAAAGCGAACTGGAAAATGGGATTATTTAGCTTTTTAACGCAAGAAATTGCAATTGATTTGGGCACAGCAAATACACTTATCATCATGAATGATAAAGTTGTTGTTGACGAACCATCAATTGTTGCGAGAGACATTCAAACAGGAAAAATTGTTGCTATTGGGAAGAAGGCACAACAAATGCATGGTAAAACCCATAAGTTAATTGAAACTGTTCGACCATTAAAAGATGGTGTGATTGCCGATTTCCAAAGTGCGGAACAAATGATTCGTGGAATGATTAAAATGATCAATCCAGGTAGAAGCTTGTTCAACCCAACTTTAAGAATGGTAATTTGTATTCCTTCAGGTATTACTGAAGTAGAAAAACGTGCCGTTCGAGATTCAGCAGAACACGCTGGTGCAAAAGAAGTATACTTAATTCACGAGCCAATGGCTGCTGCTATCGGAATCGGGATTGATGTTGAAGAACCAATGGGAAATATGATTATTGATATCGGCGGTGGAACTTCTGAGATTGCTGTCATTGCTCTTGGAGGTATCGTTTGTGATAAATCTATTCGTATTGCTGGTGATGATTTTACAAGTGATATTGAAGAATATATGAGACGTCAACACAACATTCTTGTTGGTGAACGTACAGCAGAACAAATTAAAATTGAAGTTGGAGCAGCTATTCCTGAATTGGATAATCCACCACCCGATTATGCAGTGCGTGGACGTGATTTAATGACAGGTATTCCAAAAGAAATTATTATTACGTATTCTGAAGTGGCTCATGCGTTAGACAAAACAATTTCAAAAATTGAAGAAGCGATTCTAAGTGCATTGGAAATGACGCCACCAGAACTTTCAGCAGATATCTACAAAACTGGAATCTACCTTGCAGGAGGTGGTTCAATGTTGAGAGGTTTGGATAAAAGAATTTCAGCAAAAACAAAATTACCAGTTCATATCGCTGAAGACCCATTAAGAGCAGTTGCAAGAGGAACAAGCATCGCTTTGAAAAATATTGATAAATTCCAATTCTTGATAAGAGATTAAATTAAAAGTCCTGGTAATTAATTATCGGGACTTTTTTATCTTTGTGCATGCGCAACTTGATAGCCTTCTTTAGGCGCTTCCGTGTATTCTTGGTTTTTGTACTGTTACAGGTGTTTTCCCTGTCCGTTTATTTCACGTTTCTAAACTTTCCGCGATCGCAATATTTAACAAGCGCATCAAAGGTTTCAGGACTTATTCTTACCGTTCAAAACGATATTACAAAGCATTTTAACTTAAGTTTGAATAACGATAAACTCCAAAAAGAGAATATACGTTTACGCAATCGATTGCCTCAGAGCTTCCAAAGAATGCAAAATGGATGGGCAAAAATTAACGATACACTTTTTCATCAACAATACGAATATATTCCAGCTTCCGTTATCAACTCTACGAGCACAAAAAGAAATAACTATTTTACCTTGAATATTGGATCTGACCAAGGAGTTGTGAGAGGAATGGGAGTTTTTTCTGATAAAGGAATTGTTGGAATAGTTCACACATCAAGCACCCACTTTGCAGTTGTGAAAACAGTACTTACAGAAAATATCAATATCGACGTGATGATTGAACCAATCGGACTTTTTGGTTTGATGAAATGGGATGGTAGAGATCCAAGACGCGGTTCTATAACTGGAATTTCCAATGACCTTAAAATTAAACGTTGGTCTAAAGTGGTTACAAGAGGTGGTTCTGGAATTTTTCCACGAGGTTTAAATGTTGGGAAAGTTGAAAAATTAAATCCTGTTGAAGGAAAGCCACTTTGGGATGTTGTGATACGTTTTTCGGAAGATTATAGAACCATTCAACGCGTTTATGTTATAAAAAACCTGTTCCAAGAAGAACAAAATAAATTAGAATTGCTCATACCAGAAGATAAAGAAGAATGAATATAGTGGTTAAACATATCATACGATTCATCGTTTTAGTAGCGGCGCAAGTATTAGTGCTGAACCAATTGGAAATTGGATTTGGTATTCAATTCATGGTTTATCCTTTGTTAATTGTTTTATTGCCGTTTGATTTAGGAATCATTTATATGTTGTTGATTGCTTTTGTAATGGGTCTTTCAATTGATGCCATTTCAAATACTTATGGTTTACATACTTCCTCTATATTGTTAGTAACCTATTTGCGTCCAACAATTTTTAAACTCTTCGGACCAAGAGATGGATACGATGTTTTGAAAGAAGGAAACATGTATGATATGGGCACAAGATGGTTCATCTCCGTTTTTGGTCTCATGCTCCTCATTCATCATTTGTGGTTTTTTACACTTGAAATTTTCCGATTTGATGATATGTTATATGTACTCCAAAAAACATTATTTAGCGTCCCATTGTCATTCTTATTTTGCCTACTTTTTCAAGCAATGTTCGTCACTAAGCCGAATACACGATGAATCTCGATGGAAGGAAATATGTAATTATAATAGTTACGCTATTAGTTGGAATTATCTATTCTATTAGACTTTTCTACATGCAAGTAGTGGACGAAACTTGGACGTTGAGAGCCCAAGAAATCGCTGAGAAAAGAAAAGAAATTACCCCACCTCGAGGAGTCCTTTTTGACCGAAATAAAAAGAAAATAGTATCCAATCGAACGTATTTCAATCTCATGATGAAAGAGTCTGAAATGAAAAACTTTGATACAGTTGCTTTTGCGAAATTGATTGGTTGGACAAGAGAAGAAGTGCGTGAACGATTCAAAGAAATTGTAAAAGGAGAAGGGACTTATCGGAATAAACATACTGGCAAACGCTCATCGAATTATCAAAAAATTCGAGCGTATCCTTTTCTGAAGGAAATGACCTTGGAAGAAATTGCTACGATTGCTGCTCATTTAGAAGATTTTCCTGGTTTTTATGAAGAAGTGACAAGTATGAGGAGTTATCCTTATGCCAACGGAGCCAATATCGTTGGATATTTATCAGAGGTTTATCGAGAAGAAATAGATGAAGACCCATTTTATAAGCCTGGAAATAACATGGGGCGCGCAGGATTAGAGCGCTTTTATGAAAAAGAATTACGTGGAAGAAAAGGAATAAAATACATCGTAACATCAGCTTTAAATAATGCCATTGAATCCTATGCTGATGGAAAATATGATACAATTGCCAAACAAGGTCCACCATTGAATTTGGGGATTGATATTATTCTTCAAGCATACGGGGAAAAATTATTAGCGAATAAAAGAGGGTGTATTGTTGCAATTGAACCAGCAACTGGAGAAATTCTAGCGTTGGTTTCGGCTCCAACGTATGATCCCAATCTTTTTATTGGGAAAAGAAATATTTCTAAAAATTATCCGAAGCTGTTAGTGGACCCTAGCAAACCTTTATACCCAAGACCTTTGGCTGCTGAATATCCTCCAGGTTCAACATTCAAATTATTGAATTCATTAATTGGATTGCAAGAAGGCGTCATCACTCCAGAATCTGGATTTCCGTGTAATAAATCTGTTGTTGGCTGCCATAATCACCCGAGCGCAGGAAATTTGGCAGATGCCATCAAGCATTCGTGTAATCCTTATTTCTATGCCGTTACTCGAAGAATTATTCAGCAAAATAAAGAAAAAAGCGTTTTTGTAGATGCAGAAATTGGATTGAATCTTTGGGCAAAATACATGCACAGTTTTGGGTTGGGTCAAAATCTAGAAACAGATATTACGGGTTTACGGCCAGGCTCAATTCCTGATGCAAATTATTACGATAAGTGGTACGGTCACCATCGTTGGGCATTTTCTACAATTCGGTCAATTTCAATTGGTCAAGGAGAGGTCATGTTGACACCGTTGCAAATGGCAAATGTTGCTGCAATTATAGCGAACAGAGGGTGGTATTACACACCTCATTTTGTCAAATCAATCGGTCAAGATGGCCCACTGGAGCAATTCAAGAAAAAGCATTATTCATTGGTTGATGCCAAACATTATTCTGTTATTGTTGAAGGAATGCGTCGCGTTGTGCACGAGGCTGGAGGAACAGGGAGAAGAGCAAAGTTAAAAGATATTATCGTTTGTGGAAAAACTGGAACCGTTCAAAATCCACATGGAGAAGATCATTCTGTATTTGTAGCCTTTGCGCCAATGTATAAACCGAAAATTGCTATCGCCGTGTTTATTGAAAACGCAAAAGGAGGAGGGGGATTATGGGCTGCACCAACTGCTGGACTCATGATTGAAAAGTATTTGACGCGAAAAATCATGGAAAAAGACAGAGAAAAGATAATTCTTGAGGCAAATTTTTCTGGAATAAAATGAGAAAAGGGGAATCAATAGTAGCTCATTTTGATTGGGCATTGTTTGTGGTCTACATTATACTCTTGATAATGGGCTTATCTACTGTCTATTCCACAGCTTATAATGAAGATCATCCCAATTTTTTTGATTTTTCTCAAAAATATGGTAAACAAGTAATTTGGGTTGGATTCTCTTTATTTCTTGGTTTACTGGTCTTTTTAATTGATTCAGATATTTACCGAAAATTTTCGATTCCAATCTACTTATTTACACTTGTTTTACTTGTTATCGTATTGTTTATGCCACCTGTAAATGGCGCTCGAGCATGGCTAGGTATCGGAACAATGGGTATTCAACCTGCCGAATTTGCAAAAATTGGTACGGCACTATTACTTTCTAGAGTTATTAGTTCAGTCAATATTAAACAACAAACGGTTAAAACAGTTTTATTGGCAAATTCAATCATTCTAATTCCAATGGCTTTGGTTTTACTACAGCCGGATGCTGGAACATTTGTTGTTTTTACTTCTTTTCTATTTGTAATGTATCGAGAAGGAATTACGTACGATCCGATTATTTTAAAATTATTAAATGGCATTCCAGGTTTTAAATTTAAAGAAACATGGGTTGGAACGCACTTTATTCCTTTGTTGTTTGTGGTTGTCTTTTTAAGTCTTGTTACACTATTAATGAGCAATGAAATACTAACCTTTGATGCTTTTCCTGATTTGCAAATTGCTGGATTTTGGGTGGTCATGTTATCCTTATCAATACTTGCTATTTTAATCTTTCTTATTCTACGCTTCATGTCTTCGAGGCGCGATAGAAATAGAGTGGTTTTAATTGTTATTATTGGTTACATTCTTGCCGCTGGATTGGTGTCTACCGTTAATTTTGGTTTTCAAGGTTTGGCCAAACACCAAAAAGATAGAATTGAATTATTTCTTGGGTTAAAGGAAGATCCCGATGGAGAAGATTACAATCGTAACCGTGCGATGGCCGCTGTTGGATCAGGAGGATTTTTAGGGAAAGGATACAATAAAGCTTCTGTTTCAAGTGTCGAAAGTAACCATGTCCCTGAAAGTGAAACGGATTTTATTTTTTGTCCCTTTGCTGAAGAATGGGGTTTTTTAGGCACAATCATTCTAGTGTTTTTATATATGTTTATGTTGCTCCGAATAATATTTATCGCAGAGCGTCAACGATCATCCTTTAATAGGATTTATGCTTATAGCGTCGCCATGATTTTATTTTATCATTTCGCAATCAATATTGGAATGAATATCGGTTTTGCTCCAGTAATCGGAATACCTTTACCTTTCTTTAGTTATGGTGGTTCTTCAATGATGTCTTTTTCAATGATGATGTTTATATTATTGAAATTAGATAGTCAAAGAAGAGAAGATCTTCAATAACTAAAAAGCACACAATGAATGAAAGAAATCTTTATTTTTACAAAAAATAATCTGACATGAAGGATAGAAAAGAAACTAAAGTTGCTTTTTCTGAAGTAGGCAAGAAAAAAATGACATATGCCTTTTGGGGTTTTGCCATGTTTCCTTTTGTAATAGTGAGTTTTTTATTTTTATTTCAATCTGAGGATGATCTTCCTCCAGTTGAAATGCTTGATAATCCGCCAGAATTATTAGCATCCGTTGTTTATGCCGATGATGGCGAAACCGAACTTGGAAGATATTGGAAAGTGAATAGAACAAGTGTTGAGTACAAGGAAATCTCTCCATTTGTAACGGACGCTTTAATTTCAACGGAAGACGAACGATTTAATGAACATTCAGGGGTC
>JBILYS010000423.1:0-3845 GCA_044377625.1 Crocinitomicaceae bacterium | reverse complement strand
ACCAGCTGCATTAAGAGAAATTACTAAGTTTTGACATAAAGCTACTGGAGCAACCAGTTCAAGCACTGAAACAACAGCAGTACACGTTGAACTATTTCCATTGATATCAGTTACTGTTAAAACAATATTATTATTACCTGCATCTGCGCAAGTAAATAATGTTTGAGAAGCAAGAATTGAAGCAATTCCACAAGCATCTAAAGATAAATTATCAATATCAGTAGCTAGCATTGAACCATTTCCTGCCCCATCCAAGAATACGGTGAAGTTTTGGCAAATAGATGTTGGAGCAATATTATCTTGAACTGTAATTGTAGTATTACATGTTGAAGAATTTCCATTTACATCAGTAACAGTTAAAACAACTGGCACACCAGCAGCAACATCAGCACATGTAAATGCCGTTTGTGAGAGCGATAATGAAGCAATTCCACAAGCATCTGTTGAAGCATTGTTAACCGCTGCTGCAGTTGTCGATCCGTTTCCTGTGATATCCAATTGAACTGTAACAGCTTGACAAATAGCAACTGGAGCGGTATTGTCAATTACAGTAACATTTGATGTACATGTTGCAAAATTACCGTTTACATCAGTTACTGTCATGATTACAGGAACAGGAAGAATTGTAACATCAGAACAATTAAAAGTTGGTTTAGAAAGTGTCATTGTAGCAATACCGCAAGCGTCAGAAGAACCAAAATCAACAGCTGCTGCTGCTAACGAACCAGATCCTAAAGCGTCTAATGTAACAGTAACATCTTGACATAAAGCAATTGGATCTATCTGATCTTCAACCGTTACGACTGACGAACAAGTTGACACATTTGAATTATTATCCGTAACAGTTAATGTAACAGTATTTGGTCCGACATTCGAACAATTGAAAGCAGTAAAATCTAAAACAGATGTCAAGATTCCACAAGCGTCAGTTGAACCATTATCAATATTTGCAACTGTAATAGTAACACTTCCAGCAGCATTTAATTGAGCAGTATAATTTTGACAGATTGCAGTTGGCAAAACAGCGTCTATTACTGTAACATCAGATGTACAAGTAGATGAATTTCCATTTACATCAGTTAATGTCAAAGTAATTGTGTTAGGATTTGTCAATATATTACCACAATTAAAGTTTGAGTTCGACAATACCATTGTAGCAATACCACAAGCATCAGAAGAACCATTGTTAACAAGAGCTGTTGTAGTTGAACCGAGTCCGGCAGCATCAAGATTTACGTTTACATCTTGACAAATTGCAACTGGAGCAATATTATCTACAATTGTAACAGTCGAAGCGCATGTTGAAACATTTCCGTTGTTATCTGTTACAGTTAAAGTAACAGGATTCGTTCCTATATCTCCACAATTAAAGGTTGTTTGAGATACAACTAAGGAAGCGATTCCACACTCATCAATAGATCCACCATCAACTGTAGCACCAGAAATCGTTATATTACCTGTTGCATCAAGGTTAACAGTTGGATTTATACAAGTAGCTGTTGGGAATTGATTGTCAGTTACAACAACATTTTGTGTACATGTTGCAGTATTTCCTGCAACATCTGTAACTGTCCATGTAACAGCTGTTGTTCCAACTGGGAATGTAGCAGGAGCAGTATTTGTAATTGAAGCAATAACACAATTATCAGTAAAAGTCGGTGTTCCTAATGATGCAAAAGTTGCGTAACACTGACCTAAATCCGTATTAGCGGCAAGTGAAGCTGGACAATTTGTAATTACTGGAGATTCAGCATCAATCACTGTAACATTAAATGATAAAGATGATGTTAAACCAGAAGCATCTGTTGCAGTGTAAGTTACAAGTGTCATTCCAACTGGGAAATAAGATCCCATAATATTTGAAGCTGTCAAAATAACACCAGGACAATTATCTGAAGCTGTTGGCTCCAACCAAGGAACGTTTGCACCACAAGATCCTATTGTATTATTTATTGTAATATTTGAAAAAGTAAGAGGTGTAATTGTAGGAGCTTGAACGTCGAGAACAGTTATATCAAAAGAACAAATTGTTGTATTTCCACCTGCATCAGTATATGTATATTCTTGATTTGTAATTCCGACTGGGAATAAATCTCCAGCAGTTAAACCAGATCCATCTGTTTGTATAACTGTAACAGAACAATTATCTGTAGCCACAGGAACCGTGTAATTTACAACACGTCCACAGTTATTTGGAACGTTGTTGACAGTTATATTTGAAAGACATGATACAACAGGTGGAGTGATATCATCTATAATTACATTTTGATTTTGAGTTGAAATATTTCCATTTCCATCATCATATGTCCATGTTACGACAGTTGTTCCTTGTGCTGTTATTGGAAAAACAGTTGGAGTTGTTCCTGTTACTGGACCCACACAATTATCAATTACGATTGGTGCAATTGGTGTTGAACTACATTCAACTGTAATATCTGCAAGTGGCGTCAACAATGGAGTTGGAATTGTATTTCTTCCCCAAACTCGGTGCATTGTATTTTGTGATTCATCGTTAGGGAAATCGTCGACTTCCCAACGGTTTCCAAGACCTTTAATTCCCCAATGGAAAGCACTGCCAGTCCAATAAGGGAATTCAGTCATCGCATTCACTCCTTGATTTGAAAAATAACTATCAACGGATGCAGGAATATTTGCTGTATGGCCTGCTAATAAAGTATAATTTGCAGGAATATTAATTCCTGTCATATCACCTGTTCCTGTTGTAAAATAATTTAACGTGTTTGTATGATTCGTTGTAAAATTAATTACTCGTCCATGTCCAGATGTTTCAGCATGAAACATTAATTCTGTCGGAGCAATACTATTTAACATAACATTACTCGCGTGACCCCAATACATAGTTGCAGACTCATCTGTCCCAAGCCCTGCGCCAGAAACTAGAGGAAGATTTGTATTTCTAATTTGAGTAGATGGATTTGTTCCTCCCTGATGTAAGTAATTAAGTATCAATACCCAGCCACCTCCAGCAGTTGTATTATCCACTTGTCCTTGAAAAACAGAACCACTAATATCAAAATAATAAACTCCATTTGGATAAGTACCTATAACACTTGTTGACGTTGTTACAAAGGGATCAGCTAAAGTTCCTACACCGTATGCAATTAACCCTGGCGCTGTAACATCGTTTCCAGTGCCTTGAATTGCAAAATCATAAACTGTCTCATCAGTATCATCATTATTTACTGTAATTGTTGCTGAACTCATACCAGCAGCAGACGGATCAAAAGTAACCTCAAAAGTTGTTGAACCACCAGGTATAACTGGACTCACAGGTAATGCTGTCAAACTATAATCAGCAGCATTCACTCCTGAAATAACTGGTGCAGATAAGGTCAAATTCACTCCTCCTGTATTTTCAATTGTAAATGTTCGAACAATTGTTCCAGAACAAAAAGCTACGTTCCCGAAATCTGTATGGTCTGTCGTTGCTGGTGTAATATCTCCATCTAAAATTGAATTTGTATTTCCCACAACATTTATTTCTGGAAGGGAAGGGCCAGAAGAAAAAGATAAACACTCATTAGCAGGTGAAGCCCAAGATGTTGAATTTCTACCTGGAATAACTGTACTACCTATTGCAATGTCCTGAATCCCCATTGTTGCAGTTCTACCACCATGATTATTATTTGCAGATAACATTCTAATCTCTCCAGTTGTTTCGAACAACTGAATTTGAACACTTGCTTGATTTGCTGCCGTGCAACACCAACCTACATTATTATAATTAATTACAAAAATTCTATTTGGAGCAGTTCCCGTAGTAAAATAATTAAATGTCGAACCAACAGTATACATATCATCCCATGCCCATGCAATCATAGTTG
>JBILYS010000029.1:0-10844 GCA_044377625.1 Crocinitomicaceae bacterium | reverse complement strand
ATATTGCTTCAGGAGTAATATCCATAAAATATGGGTTAAGAGGAGTTAACTTCTGCCCTGTTTCAGCTTGTGCAACATCTAATACTGCCATGATTGAAGCTTTCAATTATATCAAATGGGACAAGGCAGACATGATTATAACGGGTGGTTCAGAAGCAGCAATTACAGAATCTGCAATCGGAGGATTCTCATCAGCAAAAGCATTGTCGACAAGAAATGATTCACCTGAAACAGCTTCAAGACCTTTTGATATCTCAAGAGATGGATTTGTGATGGGTGAAGGTGCTGGCGCGATGATCGTAGAAGAATACGAACATGCAAAAAAGCGTGGGGCAAGAATTTATGGCGAAATTGTGGGTGGTGGAATGGCTGCTGATGCTTATCATTTAACTGGAACACATCCAGAGGGAGACGGAGCCGTTTTAGGAATGAAGGAAGCAATGAGAGAAGCCGGAATTTCTGCCGATCAAATTGATTATATCAACATGCATGCAACCTCAACACACCAAGGTGACAACTCAGAATTGATTGCTGCGAAACGCGTATTTGGAGAACGGAAATCACTTTCCATTTCTGCGACAAAATCAATGACAGGTCATTTATTAGGTGCTGCAGGAGCAATTGAAGGAATAGCTTGTGTAATGGCATTGCAAGAGAACATTGTTCCACCAACAATCAATACAACAGACATTGAACCTGAATTCAAAGATTTGTTTGATTTTACGCTAGGAAAAGCTGAACCAAAAGAATTGAAATATGCCATGAGTAATACATTTGGTTTTGGTGGACACATTGCAAGTATTATATTTAAGAAATTTGAGGAATAATACTTTACCTTTTTGTAAATTGTAACGTTATTATTCAAACTGATTCAATGAACCGTATTTTTTGGCTTTTCATTTTTTGCCTCAATTTTGCTCAGGCCCAACAATTTACACGGTCAGAATTACCAACTTCACTCAGCGTTCCTTGGGAAATAACCTATGGCCCAGATAATTATTTATGGGTTAGTGAAAAGGGAGGAACAGTTGCTCGAATAGATCCACAAAATGGTTCAAAAACAATTATTTATACTGCTCCAGATTATTTCGGAGGGTCACTTTTAGAACAATCTCCGCTTTGTTTCAACCCAACGATTGGTGCAGGAACTTTGGGGTTAACCTTACATCCCGATTTTCTCAATCCTGATAGTTCTTTCATATATTTTGTGTATTCATACAATCAAGGTACCGTTTCCGCCCCGTCAACAAATTTCAAAATAAAAAGATTAACATGGAATTCTCCAACAAATACAGTCACAAATTCAGTTGATTTGGTTGATTCTATTTCTACAGGTTATGACCATTTAGGAGGAAGATTGCTTGCTGTAAAGCAAAATGGCGTTTCTTACCTTTTCTTAACAATTGGAGATCATGGTACATCAGAGGATAGCAGTCCAACTTGTTATGTCCCTCAATCAACAAATCCCAATAATTTCGCCCAAGATCCAACGACGGAAAACGGAAAAATTCACCGGTTCAACATGGATGGCAGTATTCCAATAGACAATCCAATTCCAGGGAATTCGTTTTACACACGGGGACACCGGAATCCTCAAGGATTGATGTATAATCCTTCACTTGATATACTGTATGATTCTGAACATGGAGATAGAACAGATGATGAAATCAATGTTTTGCATGCAGGCATGAATTACGGTTGGAAAAATGTTCGTGGATTTCATTCCGATAATAATTATCCTGGTGAAGCATCATATATTGCTTCTTATGTACCT
This sequence comes from Crocinitomicaceae bacterium, assembly GCA_044377625.1. Taxonomy (GTDB): domain Bacteria; phylum Bacteroidota; class Bacteroidia; order Flavobacteriales_D; family Crocinitomicaceae; genus M0103. The sequence goes on along the minus strand of JBILYS010000029.1, from coordinate 9,070 downwards.
GATATTAATATTCCAAATGATTCTTTGGTGCAACCGTTCTATTCCTTTTGCGCAACGCCACCTGATGTTTCAAATAATTATTTAGACTGGTGCACTGTGGCTCCGTCAGATGGTATTTACTATGGGAGTAATTCAATTCCTGAATGGACAAATAGTTTATTAATTACCACGTTAAAAAATGGAGTTTCTACAGATTGTGAAGTCTATCAATTTAAGTTAGATGCAAATGGAAGTTTAACACCTTCAACTTTTAGTAATCCCAATCCTAAGAGATTTTTCGGAGAGGATCAAGCCTTAAATGGCCGTTTGAGAGATATCGCAATTTCTCCAAATGGCAAGAAAATATACCTTATCAATAATTTTGGTTCGGCTACAGATAAAATAACAGTATATGAATATCTAGAGATAGATTCTACGCATGGTGAACAACTTTGGTTATACCCAAATCCATCGTCGGAAATAGTGACAATTAAATTTGCAGACAATCTAGATGTGGAAGAAATTCAAGTTATTAATACACAAGGACAAATTGTTTATTCGAGTGAATTTAACTTTGCAACAATCAACACAAGTTCCTTTTCAAGTGGCATCTATTTTATTGAGTTAAAAACGCCTAAAACAAAAATTATTCGAAAATATTTGAAGGAATAAACTTTAAATATAAAATCCTATATTTGTCATATATCTAATAATCAAATAATTAAAGAAAGCAATGCGCCTTACAAAACTATTTATTCTACTTTTTTGCTTTTCAAGCACCGTCTTTTCTCAAGATCCATACACTCAGACACAGTTTTCATACGATAGTATCATTGACGTTGATTATGGAACTGCAATTGATTATGCTGGAAATTCAGTGGCACTTAAAATGGATATATTCAAACCACTGAATAACAATTGCCAGAGACCAGCAATTATTCTGGTTCATGGCGGAGATTGGGTAGCTGGAAGCAAAGAAGAAATGATAAATATGTCCCGCGAATTAGCAAAAAAAGGATGGGTTGTTGGTGCCATTAATTATCGATTAGGCACACATAAAGCTTCAAATTACACAATGTATGCGCTTTGCAACACCTCATTATCTGCACCCTGCGGATATATTTCAGATAGTTCTGAAGTTTACAGAGCAAACTATAGAGCAATGCAAGATGCAAAAGGAGCAATTCGTTTTTTAAAAGGACGGAATGAACTTGATTCGATAGATGTTAACAATGTATTTATTGCAGGTGAAAGTGCAGGCGGTTTTGTTTCTATGGCAACAGCATTCACTGATCAACTTAGTGAAAAACATGTTTCTTGCTTTGCAATTGCGGACGCTCCTACTCCCGATGTGGATTTGGCGACATATGGTTGTATTCCAACTCCATTGAGTTTAAGCAGACCAGATTTAGGCAGTATAGAGGGGACTCTCAATATTGGCACTTTTGATGCAACCGTAAAAGGAGTGGGGAATTTTTATGGAGGTCTTTTGGATTTAAACATTGTACCGCAAATTACTGATACACCTGCTGTATATTTATTTCACCAAGGATCCGATGTAATCGTCAATTATAATTACGGAAAATTATTAGGTCGAATAAGTTGGGAATGTTTCGCGCAAACAAATATTTGTCAAACCTACTTTTTCTATCCAAATGCATATGGCAGCAAGGCAATAGAAAATCATTTCATTTCTCTAGGAGCACTTTCTCCTGTTTATCAATCTGAAATAATCGAAAATTATGCTTATTTGAATAATTGTTTTTCAAATGGGCATTCCATCGACAACCTATTTTTACGTATTCAAAACATGGTTGATTTGTTTGCTACAAAAATTGCATTATCTGGGAATGTTCCTACAACAATATGTTCTGCTTCAATTTTAAATAATGATTTGCAAACTGAATTAAAGTTATTTCCAAATCCTTCTTCTGAATTCGTTTCAATTGAATATGACGCTAATGTTGAAGCGGAAGAAATTCAAGTTCTCAACTCTCAAGGACAAATCATTTATTCGAGTAAAATAAACTTTGCAACAATCAATACAAGTACTTTTTCAAGTGGAGTCTATTTTATTACATTGAAAACACCTAAATCAAAGATTGTTCAAAAATACATAAAGGAATAGATCAATTTTCACTTTATATTTTTGATTAAGTAACAAAGAAAAATTATCATTATTATTGTGAATTCTAATCTTAACATTTATATAAAACCAAACACATGAAAAAGAATTTAGCAGAATTTATTGGCACATTTTGGCTTGTATTAGGCGGATGTGGTAGTGCAGTTTTAGCTGCTGGAATACCAGATATAGGAATTGGACTTGTTGGCGTTTCAATCGCATTTGGATTGACGGTTTTAACAATTGCATATTCCTTTGGTCATATTTCAGGTGCTCATTTAAATCCAGCTGTTACAATCGGTTTATGGATGGGAGGTAGAATCAACTCAAAAGAAATTCTTCCGTATATCTTTTCTCAAATTTTAGGAGGTATAGCTGCGGCAGGAGTTTTATATATTATTGTTACTGGTAACGGAAGTGCAATTGGAGACTTTGCTGCAAATGGATATGGTGAGCACTCACCTGGAAATTATAGTATGACAGCCGCAATTGTAACTGAGTTCGTCATGACATTTATGTTCTTGCTTATCATTTTAGGAGCGACAGATGAAAAAGCACCTAAAGGATTTGCTGGAATAGCAATAGGACTTGCATTAACATTGATTCATTTGATAAGTATCCCTGTTACAAATACATCTGTTAACCCAGCAAGAAGTATTAGTCAAGCACTATTTGTTGGTGACTGGGCTGTATCTCAACTTTGGTTGTTTATCTTGGTCCCAATTGCTGGGGCTGCTTTAGCTGGATTGGTTTATAAGTACTTTAAATCTGAATCACTTTAATATTCAATTTTAAAGAAAATCCAACAAGAATACTTTGTTTTAAACATTGATTTTTGTTGGATTTTTAGATTTAATTAATCTACAGTTTAGCTCAATCAACACTTTCATTCAAATTATTCTACTAATAAAAATTGATGAATCACACCTTTCTTGCATTCAATTTGAAAGTCAAAGCATGATTGAAACTGAAAATAAAACAGAACTTTAAGGTTAAAATCTCCCTTCAATGAATTACAACTTTAGAAAAGCCAACACCATTGACTCTGCTCCAATATGGGAAATTTTACAACATGCCATTTTACGCCGAAAAAAAGACGGTAGCAATCAATGGCAAGATGGTTATCCAAATCCAGAATCTGTGCAAAATGACATTGAAAAGGGTGTTGGTTTTGTATTAACAGAAAATGAAAAAATCATTGGATATTCAGCTATTCTGATCAACGACGAACCTGAGTATGCAAACATAGTCGGGAAGTGGATTTCGAATACTGATTTTGTCGTTTTTCACCGAGTGGCAATTGCAGAAACTCACTTAGGAAAAGGATTGGCTAAAGTGATTTTCAAGTACATTGAAGAATTTGCAAGGAACAATAACATATATAGCATCAAAGCAGATACAAATTTTGACAATGGAGCCATGTTGAGCCTTTTTGATAAATCTGGCTACGTATATTGTGGAGAAGTGCATTTCAGAGGAAGTCCGCGAAAAGCCTATGAGAAGGTGTTGGCGAAAACTTAATCACACAACTTTAGATAAATTCCATCCGACCAAATCAAGTTTCTTCTTACCTTGCAAGAATGATTAACAACTTATTGCAAGTAAACAGGCCTGAACCTATCAAATCAGGAATAGAAATAGGATCTTTTACACGAGAATCAGATATCCCAGAAACCATTGAGGCCTTACTTGCAGGTGAACAAATTTTAGTTGAAGAATTTTATAGCAATGGCTTATACTTACTCCGAGAATTAACAACTTATCTCAAAAATACGCTTCCAAATGAATCTTTTCTCGAACAACGAGCCTTTCGCGCAGAGTTTAGAAAGTTATCCAATCTCATTTTAATCCATGTCAAAGGAAATAAGCTAATTGTTAGAAAAGCGCCAGTAATTGGGTGGTTAGAAAAATTATATCCTGAATTGAATGACTTTTTCTTGCCACTTCCTCAAATTCAAGGATTAAACAGTGCATGGCAATGGTATAAAAACGGAATCAATATTCCAGTTTTACGCAATAAAATACATCCTTTTTATGGCGTTTATTTCCCTACTCGTTTTGAGCATTTAATTCTTTTTGACAATTGGTTAAAACGTTACGAAGGACCTAAAAAAACGGCCATTGATATCGGAATTGGAAGTGGTGTCCTTTCTTTGATGATGGTGCAACATGGGTTTCAAAAATCATTTGGAACGGATATCAATCCAAATGCGATTATTGGTTTGACAGCATCCATGGAAGGAACAAAATTAGCGCGAAAAATAGAAATTGATTTTGGGCATTTATTTGGTAAATGGGAGAAACCTACCGAATTGATCGTATTTAATCCGCCGTGGCTACCTGCTACCCAAGAATTAAATCGCTTGGATGAAGCAATCTATTACAACGAAAAACTCTTTCCAGATTTCTTTGAAGCAGCGCACAAACGTCTTCTTCCAGATGGAAAAATTGTTATTCTATTTTCCAATTTAGCGCAAATCACGCAGGTAACTACTGAACATCCAATCGAAAAAGAACTTCTTTCCGGTGGACGATTTGTACTGGAAAAATGCTTGAAAAAATCAGTCAAAGAAGCATCTGAAAAAACCAACAGAAACCAACATTGGAGAGGCGAAGAAGAAGTGGAATTGTGGGTGTTGACACTTCAACCATCGAATGATGTAATAGGTTGATTTTAAAGAAAGAAATTTTCTATTTCAATTATGAAATATCGAGAAAATTCGATTCAAAATAGAACAATAAATTCGTCAGATTGTTAACTATAGCATCTTCATATGTCTAAAAAACGTATCTCATCATTTTCTCATAAATCTCAATGACGTGTACCCTTATCACAATAAAATAAAACAGCGCATCAACAACAATGAATTAGAAAGGTACGAGTATGTTGAAAAATACAAAACCATTAGTCCTTGTTTGCTCATGCACTTTAATACGGAACCCAAAATAAAACCAATTCGCGAACACAGGTTTAAAGAATACGAAGAAATCATCAATAACCTTATAAAGAGATGAAACAAGTTGTTTTGATTACCGGAGGAAATGGAATGCTTGCTAAACAATTAGAAAAAGCATTAGATAAAGATTATACTGTACGCTTTTTAACCCGAAAAAAAACGCGCAGTAACGAATACGAATGGGATTTACATTCGAATTATATTGATCCAAAAGCATTAATTGGGGTTAACAGTATTATTCATCTTGCTGGCGCATCTATTGCATCTAACCGTTGGACAAAAGAAAGGAAACAACTTATTTTGTCAAGTAGAGTTGACAGTGCTGGTTTAATCTTAAGAGAATTACAAAGACAAAACATCACAATTGATGCGTTCATATCTGCTTCGGCCATTGGTTATTATGGATCAATAACTACTGATGACGTTTTTGATGAACAATCACCCAAGGGAACTGATTTTTTAAGTGATGTCTGCTTTGAATGGGAAAGTGCAGCTGAGGCTTTTAAAACAAGTGGCGTCGCTGATAGAATAGGAATTCTAAGAATCGGGATGATCCTTGATCAAAAGGATGGAGCCTTGAGCAAATTAATCCAACCGATAAAATATGGATTTGGAGCAGGCTTAGGAAGCGGAAAACAACAAATGCCTTGGATCCATATTCAAGATTTAGTTCGACTTATTAAATTCATCCTTGATGACCCTAAAATAGTTGGAACATTCAATGCTGTTTCACCTTATTCAATTACTAATATCGCGTTAACCAAAAAGATCTCACAGCGGCTAAAGAAACCACTTTTTTTACCCAATATTCCAAAGTTCATGCTTCAAATTTTGTTTGGAGAAATGTCAACAATTCTATTAGAAGGAAGTAAAATCTCCTCTCAAAAAATAATTGATTCTGGATTTGAGTTTGAGTTTGAACAAATTGATGATACATTGGATAACCTTTTGAAGAAAGGATAAACTACAAGTAAATATGGATTTTCCTGCTTTGCGACAAGACACAGTCTTTTTATTTTCCAATTACTATTCCTGCATCCTATGATATCTTGAATTATGAAGCAGGGAACTAATCTCTCCACCGTCGCTCGGTGTATGTCGTTAAATTAAACGTACACCGAGCGACAGTCAAGTTAGGAGATTATCTGAATATATTCACATTCCCATTGTAAGAATGTCGACTATCCGACATGGTTTCTTTGAATTCTAAAGTCCAAACGTACGATCCATCTGGCACCAATACTCCACCATAAGTTCCATCCCATCCAATTGTCATATCATTTGTTTCGAAAACGACCTCACCCCATCTATTAAAGATTTGCATGTTAAATCCATAAGGATCTACTCCTGAGGCATATATTGGCATGAAAGTATTGTTGTATTCATCTCCATCTGGAGTAAATGTATTTGGAATATAGAATAATATTACATCAACAACAGTAAACAGATGAACTACTGTATCTGTACAACCATGAATAGTACTAGCGATTAATGTTATATTGTAACCAGCGTTAGGAGTTGCTGGAAATAAATGGATTTCATCAGTTGATGTTGATGTTGTGCCGTCTTGAAAATCCCAAAGATAACTATCAGCGCCAGTTGACTGATTAGTTAAGACACACGTAGTATCAAAGATATCTGTAATAGCTGGAGTCAAAGTGAACGCAGCAGTTGGAACTGGGAAAACTTCGATCAAGTCTAATAATGTTAAATTGATACTGCATCCTGAAGAACTAGTCCCACTCAATGATACATCATATAAACCTGCATTTTGATAGGTGTAAGTAAATGAAGTACACGCATTCGATTGTGAAACAGGACCAAAATCCCATGTACAATTGTTTAATGTTCCTCCAACAGTTGTATTTGTAAATGTAACTGTCAGTGGTGCACAACCAGATGTCACACTCGCTGTAAAATTAATAACTGGTGCACCATTAATAACGATATTCACTGTTTGTTGGCTTGAACAATTTGGCAATGTTCCTGTAGCGTCATATAAGTATAGTGTCTGTGTTGAAGTAATGGTATCACCAGGTAAAAATTGAGTTCCCGTTCCATTTATTCCAGAATAGTATGCTTCATTCCCTGTCAAATTAGTTCCAATAATAGCGGGTAAGATATAATTGCCACAATGGACTTGATTTGGTAAAGGAGTAATTGTTGGTGTTGTAATTGTAATAACTGTAATTATTGCAGTGTCTGATGGGCAAACAGTACTTCCAGCCAAAACATATTCAAATATGTATGTTCCAGAGGCTAATGAGCCAAAATTGAATACACCTGTAGTTGCATTAAATTGACCACTAAGAGGTATAGAATTTTCATTCCATGTTCCTCCAGGCATGGCTCCATTCAACAATGTATTAACATTTATAGAACCTCCAGCTGAAGCACAAAATGTTTTAGTTGAATCCAAACCAGCATCAGGTGTACCAGTTACATTAATCGTAAACAATGCAAAATTTCCTGGACAAGGTGCATTTGATGCTTGTGTATAGTTGAATGTATAAGCGCCTATTGCAAGACCAGCTGCATCAAAGACACCGTTAATCGCATTAAATTGTCCACTAGGTATCGCAGTAGTTTCTGACCATGTTCCTCCACTATTTGCATATAGCAATAAGTTGTTTAAATCGAGAGAAGAACCAATTGCATTACAAATTGTTGCAGTAGAATCTAGCCCTGACAATGGTTGAAAATTTACAGTAATTGTCATCAGGGCAAAATCAGCTGCACATGCATTAACTAAATATTGAAACGTGTATATACCTGGAAGTACTGTATTGGAATTGAATGAACTAGTTGAAGGTACAAATGAACCACTATTAAACGCGCTAGTTTCTGACCATGTTCCACCTAGATCTGCTCCAACTAACAGCGTATTCAAGTTTATTGCACCCGTACCATTGCATACAGTTATAGCGTTGTCTAACCCTGCATTTGCTACAGATACAATATTAATAGTGTAAATTGCTTGCTGACTAACACATGGAGGGGAACTTGGTACAGTATAACTAAATGTATAAGCACCATCTGGTAATCCAGTTAAATCAAAACCACCTGACAAAGCAGTAAATTGACCTGTTGCTGCTGATGTTTCTATCCAAGTTCCAGTGATACTTATACCAGAAGGAATTAAGGTGTTAAGGTTGATAATACCGGCAGTGTTGCAATAGGTAGCAACTACATCTGGACCTGCGGGTGTTCCACCAGAAAAGTTTAACAAAATTTGTTCAATATCAAAGCAGTTTGCAGTTGAACTAGCAATCATTACGTAAACTATGTCTCCAAATCCAATAGTTGGAGATCCCCATAGATTAGACATATCAGTGGAAGATGTTGGAATACTGCCATGGAAAGTCATAACTGTACCGGGTGAATTATTCAAGTCAACAATGGTTAAACTAGACAATGAAATATCTCCGCAAAGTGGTCCTGGATCAGTGATTTGAATATCAATACCTGGATTAACCACAATTGTTTTTACAATAACTAAAGTTAAGCATGGATTTACTGGAGTGCCAGTTACAGTATAAGTAGTTGGTACATTCGGAAAAGCTTGAACCACAGGTCCTGTTGATGTATTTAACCCAATCGCAGGCGACCAAGTCCAAGTATAATCATTAACATTTGGTCCGACCATACTAATCGTAGATGGTGCATTTCCACATATCGTAGTTTCATCAATTGTCGGTGAGCAAGCCGAAGAAGATCCTAAAACAACTCCAGGATAATCAAATTCATATAAATTAGAAAATGCTTCATCAATTTGTGTAGCTGCTAGAATAGTCGCAAATTTAAAAGTTTCAGAAGCGCCAGAGGCAAGTGATGTTATTTTATATCCCAAACTTATCGCTTCATCAATATATAAGCTTGAGCCTACTGCGGAATTAAATCCAATACCATTCCAAATATCAGAACCATCTCTATTTGTAAATCCACCTGTACAAACTCTAAACATTGGACCTATTGCAGCAAGTCCCAAATAAGATGCTTGAACCCCAGA